>CAYGST010000276.1:0-1297 GCA_964352415.1 uncultured Planctomycetaceae bacterium
GGCTCTCGAAGTAGGCGAGAGCGCCTTCGCGATGATTCACGGTCGGCGCACCAACACGGCTGTTTTTTGGTCCTGGCACCTTCGATCCACCGGTCGAGCTTGCACCGCGCCAAGTCGATCTATCTGCCTTCGAGCACGGCCCGCAATCAGTCTCGGTAGCTCAGGCTACGGACTGCCCAAGGACTAGCAAGCTCCCCGGGGTCGGCTCACGACACTTGCTCGAGTTGGACGCCGCGCTGCGGACAACCGATGCGCCCGATCTTGAAACGCAGCGTCGTGCTCATGCTGGCCCGGTGGCGCCGGACCTGCTCGCGCTTGTCGTGGCCACGGCGCACAGGGGAGCTGCACGCGCTGCAACTCGGGATCCCGGCTGCGGGTAGCACCTCGCAGAGCGCTCTTTTCCCGACCCCGGCCAGCCGTCCAGCTGCCACCCAGCCAGCACCCCCCGTCGCCGCCGCTCAGTTTCGATGCGTACGGCTGTCGCGGCGGTAGTCGAGGTAGGCGCGTAGCAGGCTCCCCAGCGAGTCCGGCCGCGCGCCCGCGTCGCGGTTGGCCGCTGCGATCTCGAACGCCAGCCGCCACTGCTCACACAGCACGCGCCACGCCTCGCGCAGCGGCGTCTTCGGGTCGTAGATGTGCGTCGCCTCGGACGGGAGCCCGTTCAGCTCGAGGATCTTGAAGCCGCGCCCTTCACGGAAGGCCTCCTCCGACTCCGCCCGCAGGTCGTAGCGCCCGAACCAGAAGCCCTCGTAGCTCCGACTGAGCGCCTCGATCGTGTCTTCGAGCTCCTGCGTCCACAGGTGGGTCCCGTCGAGGAACAGGGCGCCCCGACAGTGCGTCCCGAGCTCGACCAGCGGAACCTCCTCACCGACGGCGAGCACCTCCTGCAGGCGCGAGGAGTGCAGCCTCAGGTACGTCGCCGCCATGGCGACGCTGCGTGGGTCCTTCCAGATCAGCTCCTCGAGCGTGTGGACTCCATCCCCGGCGAGCGTCGGGATCTGCTTCTCGGTGATCGAGAAGAGGCGTCCCCGCTCCGCCCCCGGCTCGCGAACGTAGAACACCCCGTACTCCGGCCCGGGCGCGAACTCCTGCAGCACGTGGTCGACGCCGATCTCGGCCAGGGCGTCGTCGAGGCTTTCGGCGTCCTTCAGCACGCGCACACCCGACCCGCGCTGCCCGATCTCCGGCTTCAAGACGATCGGAAAGGGCGCGGCGAGGCGGGCCTGGAACTCACGCGCGGCGACGCGGCGCCCCTCCGGCGTCGCGTCCGCGCGCAGGAGCACGTAGTCCGCGATCA
>CAYGST010000276.1:1307-6724 GCA_964352415.1 uncultured Planctomycetaceae bacterium
TAGAAGAGCCAAGGCGGCCAGAACTCCCAGCGCGTCCAGCGCAGCCACGCGCCGCGCAGCGAGCGCCGCCCGCGCCAGGTGACCAGCCGGATGACGATGCGCTCCACGATCAGGATCGCGATCAGCAGCGCCGCGCCCGCGGCGAGGCCCCACTCCTCGATCAGCGCGCCGGCCTCGTCCCCGATCCAGGCCGCGAAGCCGACGAGGATGGGCGTCCAGACCGCCACGGCGATCAGGAAGTAGAGCGCGAAGCTCGCGAAGCGGGTGCGCAAGAGGCCCGCGGCGAAGTACGTCGGGAGCCGCAGCCCGGGCATCAGCCGCGACAGGAAGATCGTCTTGATGCCCTGTCGCTCGAACCAGGCGGACGCGCGCTCGAGCGCGGCGGGGGTCAGCATCCACGAGAGGGGCGGCCGCTCGACGACGGGGCGGCCGAGCCAGCGACCCGCGAGGAACAGCCCGAGGTCGCCGACGTAGACGCCGAGCGCGCAGGCGAAGGCGGCCGGCACGAACTCGACGCGCCCCTGCGCGACCATCAAGCCCGCGGCGATCGTCGTCAGGTCCTCGCTGACGAAGGTTCCGACGAGGAAGAGCAGCATCAGGACGAGCAGCGCGGGGCCGCTCGCCGGTGGGATCCGGCTCGGGTCGAAGGGCAACGCGGCCTCGGCCACGCGCTCCGGCGCGGCGTTCGCGCGCACGGCGGCGTTGCCGGCCTCGCTGCGCCGCACGAAGTTCGCGACGAGCGCTGCGACCTCGGCGGGGCGCGTCCACAGCACGAAGTGGCTGGCCTCGAGCTCGACGAACTCGGACTGCGGCACGATGCGCGCGTTCTCGCGCGCGGCCTCGATCGGAACGAGGAAGTCGCCGGTGCCGTGGACGACCTGGTAGGGCCCCGCCCAGCGCTCGAGGCAGCCGCGGATGCGACCCTGGTCTGTGTCGTAGAAGTTGCGCGCGTAGGGGAGGCCGAGCACCCACTCGTCGGCGCCGCCGAAGTGCGGCACGAGCTGGCGCAGCGCCTCGATGCCGACGAGCTGCGCCGCGTGGATCAGGTGGTTCAGCTCCTGATCGCCGAACAGCTCGAGCTCGACCACGCCGATCGCGGCGACGAAGGACATCGAGGCGACGCGCTCGGGCGAGCGCTCGCCGAGCTCGGCGGCGACGGCGCCGCCCATCGAGAAGGCGACCAGGTGCGCCTCCTCGACACCGAGGTGGTCCATCAGCTCTTCGACGTAGACCGAGTGCGCGCGCGCCGAGTAGTCGGGGACGTCGCGCTCGGACTCGCCGAAGCCCGGGAGGTCGGGGACGAGGACGCGGAACTCGCCCTCGAGGTCGCGGGCGAACGCGTCGAAGTCCTGCAGGCTGCCGGGGCTCCCGTGGAGGAGCACGAGCACGGGGACGTCCGCGGCGCGCGGGCCGAAGTCGGCGTAGGCGACGTCGATGGCGGAGGGCGCGGCGTCCACGCCGGTCACGGTGGCGAGCCGCGCGACCTCGGCCGACGGCGCGGGGCGCGGCGTCTCGGGCCCGAAGCGCCACCACAGCTGCGAGGCGACGAGCAGCAGCAGGTAGGCGTACGCGGCGAGGCGCAGCGCGCGCCGCGCGCGCGAGGGACGGCTGATCTCGCCCATTCGGGGTCAGCGGCTCGTCTTCGGCGTCGGAGCGTCCTCACCGAGCTCGTCGGCGACGGGCTCGAAGAGCTTCTGCATCGCGTCCTGCGCGGCGAGCGCGAGCTCCTTGCGCTCGCTTCCCCGCACGGGTTCGTCGCCGTAGGTGAGCGTCGCCGCGACGCGCGGAAGGCGCAGGAACGCGAGCAGGTGCGGGACGAACTCCATGTCGCCCCACCAGGAGACCGACCACTGCGCCGGGCGCTCCCCCGGCGGCGTCTCGTAGCGCAGCGCTGCGGTCGCGAGCGGCAGCTCGCCCGCCGCGGCGACCTCTAACAGTGAGGGCTTGAACGGCAGGAGCTCGAGCCCCGGACTGCTGGTGCCCTCAGGGAAGAACACGACGCCGCGGCCAAGGGCGAGCATTGCCCGGATCTCCCCGATCACGCGGGGCAGGTCGCGCCGCCGCTCGCGGTCGACGAACAGCGTGCCGGCGTAGCGGGCGAGCCAACCCATCACGGGCCAGCCCTTGACCTCGGCCTTGGAGAGCAGGCGCGCGTCGACCTGGCTCATGATCACGATCACGTCGACGTACGAAAGGTGGTTGCAGACCAGCAGGAAGTCCCCGGTCGGCGGCGTCCCGTGCGTCTCGACGTCCAGACGGAGGATGCGGCACATGCGCTGCGCCCAGCGCCGCACGATGCGGTCCTCGCGCGCGACGTGGCCCTCCGGCGCGAACCTGCCGTAGAGGCGCGTGAGCGCCATGGAGACGACCCCCGCGCTGCAGGCGAGCCCCACGCCGGTCAGCTTGACGACGACGCGGTGCGCCGTCATCCGCGGCCCGGCAGCCCCTTGGAGATCGCGTCGCGCAGCCTGCCCATCACCGACGACGTGTCCATCCACGTCAGGAAGTCGATCGTCCCGAAGTACCGATCGAGGGCGGGGGGGCTGCAAAGCTTGGCACCGTAGCGGAGGTAGAACCCGAAGAGCTTCGGGATCGGGTACTCGCCGTCGAAGCGCACGTGCCCGTCGACCTCGCAAACGTAGCCGGGGAGCGGCTGCGCTTCAAACTTCGGGTGCAGGTGCCCCGTCCGCGCCAGGTAGTCGTAGCAGCGCAGCCCCTCTTCGGGGTCCTGGGACGTGAGGCTCGAGCAGCCGAACAGGTAGCGCGTGCCCGTCCAGACCTGGTAGGCCTTCAGGCCGCGCCAGAGCTGGTAGAGCACCGACTTGTCGCGGTGCTCCTTGAGGATCGCGGCGCGGCCGAGCTCGATCGAGTTGCGCAGGTGCTCCTCGGGGATCGTGCCCAGGTCGTACTCGGTCGCGGAGTAGAAGCCGTGGCCAGCCTGCGCGGCCTGCCAGGTCTGCATGCGGTACGTGCCGACAACCTCGCCGGTCCTCTCCTCGATCACCATCAGGTGATGGCAGACCTCGTCGAAGCGGTCGACGTCGACGCCGCTCGCCTCGGACTCGGCGAGCCCTTCTCCCAGCTCGAGGTTGAAGACGCGGAAGCGCAGCTTGCAGCAGCGCTCGACCTCCTCCGCGGTGCGCGCGAAGCGCAGGCGGTACGACCCGTGCACCTCGTCGAGGGGCGGGATCTCCTGGAAGCGGTCGGCGAGGGGGCCGGCCTGGGCCGGTGAGAGGGGCTGGATCGACACGTCGAGGTTCTCCTGGAGGGCCGGCCTACGTCGCTCCCTCCAATTCGTGTCCACTTTGCGCACGAAGAAGAGGGGGCGGGTCCGAATTCCTGCCTGGTTGTCCGGAAGACTAGCCTCGGTCTTCCAGGGGAGACAGCCTTCGCCCTCGATCTCCTCGTCGGGCCGACCGGGTCGCCGGAGGCCCGAGAGGGCTCAATTCGCCAGTTCCGGGGGCAATTTGAACACGACCAGCTCGTCCTCACCCGAGACCTCGATGGTCGAATTCACCCCGAGTTCACGCAGTCGATCGAGGATCAGCTGGACCAGGACCTCGGGGGCGGAGGCGCCCGCGGTGACCCCGACCTTGGCGGCGCCATCGAACCAGGCGGGCTCGATCTGGGCCGGGTCGTCGACCAGGTAGGAGGCGACGCCGGCGCGCTCGCCCAGCTCCTGCAGGCGGTTGGAGTTCGAGGAGTTCGACGAGCCGACGACGATCAAGACGTCGACGTCCTCCGCGATCTCGCGCACCGCGTTCTGGCGGTTCTGCGTCGCGTAGCAGATGTCCGCGAGGTCCGGCCCCTGGATCTTCGGGAAGCGGGCGTGCAGCGCGTCGATCACCTCGCGGGTGTCGTCGACGGACAGTGTCGTCTGCGTGACGTAGGCCAGGCTGTCGGGGTCCTCGACCTTCAGGGCGCGCACCTCTTCGGGCGTCGAGAGGATGTGGACGATGCCCTCGAAGCGGCCCTCGGTTCCTTCGACCTCCGGGTGGCCGGGGTGGCCGATCAGGATCAGCTCGTACTGCTTGGTGTCGTAGAGCTTCGCCTGGTTGTGGACCTTCGTCACGAGCGGGCAGGTGGCGTCGATGACGCGCAGCGCGCGTTCGCGCCCCACGCGCTCGACCTCGTCCGAGACGCCGTGCGCGCTGAAGATCGTCACCGCGCCGCTCGGGATGTCGTCGAGCTCGTCGACGAAGTGCACGCCGCGGGAGCGCAGGTCCTCGAGCACGTGCCGGTTGTGCACGATCTCATGCAGCACGTAGACGGGTGCTCCGTAGCGCTCGAGCGCGCGCTCGACGATCTCGATCGCGCGGTCGACGCCGGCGCAGAAGCCACGGGGGTTCGCGAGCCGAACTTCCATCGCACTCGAGCCCGGCGGGCTCAGTGGCTCTCCTTGACCAGGTTGCGGTTCCAGCCGGGGATCTCCACGACGACGTCGCAGGAGCCATTCGGCACCGCCTGACAGGCGAGACGCGACGCCTCCGTCACGCCGGGGGCGTTGTCGAGCATGTCCTCCTCCGTCTCCTCCGGCTCCTCGCACGAGTCGCCGCCCTCGCGGATCCACACGTGGCAGGTGGAGCAGGCGTTGACGCCGCCGCAGGCGTGGTCGATCTCGATGTCGTTGCCGAGGGCGAGGTCGAGGATCGAGCCCGGCTTGCCGTCGCGCTGGAGGGGCAGCTGGCTGGGATCGACCTCGATCGACTGACCGGAGGGGAGGAACGTGAGCTTGTAGGGAGCGCTCATCTCGTCGTTGCTTGAGGGGGAAGGGGCGGGTCAGACGCCGGCGCCGAAGCCGCCGGAGCCTTCCTGGCTCGGGCGAGCCGAGCGCTGTCGTTCCCGCGGTGCCTCGCGACGCGGCGCGGATCGCTCCGGCGCACGCTCAGCAGCGGGTTCGCGCGGGGACTCCGCGCGGTTGCGCTCGGTCACCTCGGGCTGTCGCTGGGGGGTCTCTTCACGTTGCTGGCGCTGGGGGCGTTCGCGCTCTCCGTCCTCGCGCCGGGGCGCGCGGTCTTCGCCGCCACGCTCCTCGGAACGTGCGCCACGTCGACCGCGACCGCCGCGACGTTCGTCGTCGGAGCGCTCGGAGCGCTCCGCGCGGGCCGGGCGTTCGCTGCCCTCGTCCCGGGCGCTCCGCTCGCGGCGCCGGGGCCGCTCGCCTTGCTCGGAAGCCTCGGAGCGGCGGGGCCGCTCGGAGCGCGACTCCTCGGAGCGTTCCCTGCGGGGGCGTCGCTCGCCGCCGGACTCGCTCCCGCGCTCACTGCGACGCGGGGCGTCCTCGCTGCGCTCGTCGTCGCGGCCGCGGGGCTCGCCCTGGCGCGCGCGGCGCGGCGGGTCGTGCGGGGCGCGGCGTCGGACCGGGCGGTTCGAGGGCAGGGTCACCGGAGCGCTGTCCGGCGCGCGGCGACGGGGCC
>CAYGST010000277.1:0-6709 GCA_964352415.1 uncultured Planctomycetaceae bacterium
GAATCCGTGGAGGATTTGCGCGACCCGCCCGTCGTACCGGGGTAGCCACCCCGGAATCCGCGCGCCACCACCGATGACGACCCCTCGCCCTCCCCACGCCGCCGCCCGCCGCCTTCGCGGCCGGGCGGCGGCCGTCGTGCTGCTGCTCCTCGGCGCCGCCGCGCCGGCGGCGGGCGGCGGCGTTAAGGAAGAGACCCCGGACGGGACGCCGCGGCCGCCGAGGGCCCAGGGCCGCGACCACGTGGAGGTGAACAGCCGGCTGAAGTGGCTGATGGAGCGCGACGAGGCGACGGCCGAGGCGCGCGCCGCGGTGCAGAAGCGCTTCGCGAACTTCACCTCCTGGAAGCTGCAGCCCTGCGAGCACTACTTCCTCGTGAGCAACTCGAAGGACCCGGAGTTCCTCGAGGGGACGCGGCGGCGACTCGCGGCGGTGCGGGCCCGGCTCGTGCGCGAATTCCCTCCGCGCACGCCGATCGGCGGCGTCAACCAGCACTCGCTCACACTCGTGCTCGCGCTGCGCGACCGCAGGTCCCACGCGAGCTACGGCGAGGTCGGCAGTGGAACGCTCGCCTACTACTCGCTGCGACGGAACCAGATGGGCTTCCACGACGTGGAGCCGGCGCAGCGTGACTCGATCACGTGGCCGGCCATGCAGGGCATGACCGCGATGGCCTACATGGAGCAGCTCGCGGGCGAGAACCGGGATGCGCTCCCCGAGTGGATCGTGCAGGGCGTCGGGGGGCTGTTCCAGGAGCGCGCCCTCGGTGGCGACGGACGCTGGGAGGAGCTGACGAACGAGAAGCACCACGCGGGCTTCGTCGCCGACTTCCTCGCGAACCGGCAGCTGTCGCTCGTTGAACTCTGGAACCTCGACCGCCATCGGTTCTCGACGGCCGGTTCCAGCACGATTTCGCCGGGTGCCGCGAACCGCTTCCTCGCGGGGATGCTGCTGCGTTTCCTCTCGTGCGACGGCGCAGGAACCGTCGTGTGGGATCCGCGCTGGGGACGAATCGTGACCCGCTACGTCGACGCCGTGCAGGACGGCGAGCCAGCGCAGGCTTGCCAGACCTACGCGCTCGACGGCTGCGACCTCGATGAGCTGGAGATCGGCTGGCGCATCTGGCTCGAGCTTCGGATCGATCGGGACGAGGCGCTGCCCGACTGAAGTGAGCAGCTCTCAGGCCCACAGGCCTGCTCCGGACGGTCCCCCGAAGAACTGGCCGAGATTCGGCAGCCGACGATTCGAGCTGCGGGTACACCAGGAACACGCCAACCCAGCTCACGCCTCCCATGCATCGCCTCTCCCTCACCTTCGCCCAGCGCGCTGGCCTTGTTTCGGTCGCCCTCGCGTCGCTCCTCGCGGCCGGTGTCGCCCAGGAGTCGGAGCGTTCGCCGCGCGCGGAACGCGATGTCGCTGGGCGGGTCGAAGCGGACCCGGTCGCTGCAGACGAGGTCGCCGCGCGGCTGCAATGGCTCGAAGAGCGCCGCGCAGGGGACGAGGCGGCTCGACAGGAGGCCGTTCGGCGCTTCGCCAGCACGCCCGACTGGCGGCTCGTGCCCTGCGACCGGTACTTCCTCGTCACGAACTCGGACAGCGACGAGTTCGTCCAGGGGGCGCGGCGCAGGCTGGAGGCCGTCCGCGCGCGACTCGTTCGCGAGTACCCGCCGCGCACGCCGATCGGCGGCCCGAACCTGCACTCGCGCGTCGTCGTGATGGCGCACGAGGATCGCACGGGCTACATGGAGTACGGCGGAGCGGGGGGCACGTCCGCCAACTACAACGAGGCCCGGCGCGAGCTCAGCTTCTACGACGAAGCTCTCGATGGGCCGACGCAGGACGACGCGTGGGAAGGGCTCCAGGGGATGCTGGCCACCGGTTACCTGCACGAGCTCGAGAGGGACGTTCCTGCCGCGTTCCCCGAGTGGATCGTCTGGGGGATCTCCGCGCTTCAGATGGAGCTCGTGCTCGGCGAGGACGGCCGCCTGCGACCGGGGCTCGACGAACAGGACGAGGCGCGCTTCGCCAAGGCCCATCGCGACGACGAGCTGCTCTGGATCGCGGACCTCCTCACCTACGACCGGAAGCAGTTCCTGTCCAAGTCGCGCACGGGACGCGCGGAGCCGCGCCTGTGTCGCTATCAGGCCGGCGTGTTCCTGCGCTTCCTCGACTCGGAGGGCAGCGGTACGAGCGCGTGGGATCCGCGCTGGGGGCAGATCGTCCCCCGCTACTTCGAAGCGCTCCAGGATGGTCGGTCCACGGAGGAGTGTCGCGCGCACGCCTTCGAGGGCATCGAGCCGATGGAGCTCGAGCTCGGCTGGCGACTGTGGCTCGAGCGGCGCTTCGGCGAAGCACCGGCTCCGCCGAAGTGAGCGGGCACGCGCCGCGCCGAGATCGAAGCTGAGGCAAGTGGTAGGGTGCGCGGATGGCCGACGATCCCCAACCGCCCAAGTCCATCCTCGAGAACCTCCAGCAGCGCACCGGGCTCGCGCCGAAGGTCCTGCTGCCCGACTCCGACTCCGAGCACGGTGCATCGCCGGTCGTCGATCCGAAGGCCGCCGCGACCGGGCTCATGCCCCAGGGCCGCGGCAACTACCAGATCATGGGGGAGATCGCGCGCGGCGGGATGAGCGTGATCCTCAAGGGTCACGACACCGACCTCGGACGCGACGTCGCGGTCAAGGTGCTCGAGGACGAGCTGGCCAAGCGGCCCGAGATCGTGCAGCGCTTCGTCGAGGAGGCGCAGATCGGCGGCCAGCTGCAGCACCCGGGGATCGTGCCCGTGTACGAGCTCGGCCTGATGGGGGACGATCGGCCGTACTTCACGATGAAGCTGATCAAGGGGCGCACGCTCGCGTCCCTGTTCGTGGCGCGCAAGGAGCTGACGGACAACCGCGGCACGCTGCTCGGCGTGTTCGCCTCGGTCTGCCAGACCGTCGCCTACGCGCACTCGAAGGGCGTCGTGCACCGCGACCTCAAGCCGGCCAACATCATGGTCGGCGCCTTCAGCGAGGTGCAGGTCGTCGATTGGGGGCTCGCGAAGGTGCTGTCCCGCGGCGGCGTCGCCGATGAGCGCCGCGCGCAGGAGTCCTCGCGCGCCAGCCTGCACTCGGTGATCGAGACGGTGCGCAGCGGCCCGGGCTCCGTCGGCTCGGATTCCATGGTGGGCTCGGTGATGGGCACGCCGGCGTACATGGCGCCCGAGCAGGCGCAGGGCGAGATCGAGAAGCTGGACGAGCGCGTCGACGTGTTCTCGCTCGGCGCGATCCTGTGCGAGCTCCTGACCGGGAAGCCGCCGTACGTGGACACGGAGGAGGAGCGCGTGATCGTCCAGGCGGCGCGCGCGCACCTCGACCCGGCGCGCGAGCGCATCGAGAGCTCCGGCGCGGATCCCGCGCTGATTCGCATCTGCCTCGACTGCCTGACGCCGGCGCGCGCGGCGCGACCCGCCAACGCGGACGAGGTGGCGAAGGCGATCCAGGAGTACCTGAGTTCGACCGAGGAGCGCGCGCGCCAGGCGCAGGTCGAAGCGGCCGAGGCGCGCATCAAGGCCGCGGAGGAGCGCCGCGCGCGCAAGCTCAGCCTCGCGCTCGGCGCGACGATCACCGTCGGCCTCCTGCTGGCGGGCGGCACCTACCTGTGGCTCGAGCAGTCCCGCGCGCAGCGCGAGGAGAGCGTGCGCATCGCGGTCGAAGAGGACCACGGCGAGGCGATCCGGCTGCTGCAGGCGGGCCGCGCCGACGAGGCGCTGGTCTCGGCCGAGCGCGCGCTGGCGCTGGCGCAGGCGAGCGAGGCCGACGGGATGCTCGTGGAGCGCGCGGAGCGCTTCGTCTCGCAGGCGCGTAGCGACGTCGAGGCGGCCCGCGACGAGGCGCGCCTCGAGGCCGAGGACGAGGCCCTCGCGCGGCGGCTCGTCGACCTGCGCCTGCGGCAGATCGAAGCGATCGGCAACTCCGACGTCACGCGACGGCTCGACGCCGACTTCCGGCAGGCGTTCCTCGACTACGGCGCCGACCTCGAGGCCGACGACCTGACGCCGGCGCTCGAGCGCTTCCGCGATCGCGGCGTCGAAGAGACCGTGGCCCTCGCGCTGGACGACTGGTCGCGCCTGCGCCGCTACTTGTTCGGTGACAGCTCCCAGGAGCTCGAGAACCTCTTCCTGCTCGCGATGGACCTGGACGACGATCCGTTCCGGAGGAGCGTGCGCGAGGCGATCGCTGCCCGTGACCGCGACGCGATGATCGAGCTCTCACGCCCCGAGCGACTCGACGAGCTGCCGGCCAGCTCGATCTTCGTCCTCAGCTCCGCGCTCTGGGTGATGTTCCCGCAGGACCGCGACGTCGTGTACCGCGCCTACGACCACGCGCTGCCCTTCCACCCCGACGATTACGTGCTGCAGTCCGTGGGCGGCTTGATCCACGAGCTTCGCGGTCAGTACGACGCCGCGCTCGCCTGCCGCACTGCAGCGCTCAGTCAGCGGCCCGACGACATGAAGGCGCGGCTCTCCGTGGCCGAGGCGCTCCTGTTCCTCGGTCGCCTGCGAGACTGCGAGAGCGCGGCGCGCGCCTGCGTTCGCCAGGACCCCGAGAGCGTCGACGGACACTTCATCCTCTCCATGGCGCTGCTCCAGCTCGGGCGCGTCGAGGAGGCCTTGCCGCCGGTCGAGCGCGCGTACGAGCTCGATCGCGACCCGGGCTTCCTGGCCGACATCCTCGTCAACAAGCACTTCCTGGGGCTCGCGACCCGCGAGGAGGTCGAGGAGGCAGCCGAGCGCACCGGTGAGCCGGGCGCGCTCGGCACGCTGGCCTTCGGTCTGCTGACGCATCCGGATCCCGCGGAGCGGAGCCCCGACCTGGTCCTGCGACGCTTCGACGAGCTGAAGGCACGCCTCGCCGCGCAGGAGGACTGGGCCTGGCTGGTGCGCACGCTCGCCTACGCCGAGCTCGGGGAGTGGGAGCTGGCTGAGGAGGCGATGGCGGGCAGGTACGAGGGCATGACCCTCAACCTCGTCGCGCCTCCGGTCCTGGGCTTCGTCCGCGCGGTCGTCTTCGCCAACGTCGGCAAGCTGGACGTCGCGAGGGAGTACTTCGCACGGGGAGTCGCCGAGGCGGATGAGCTGATGCGCGGCGACGAGGTCGCGTGGAAGGACTCGGACGTGCTGCGCTGGCGCGAGAAGGCGCGGGCCGCGATCGGGGGCTGACCGCGCGTGGCGCCCGGCTACTTCGCGAGCCCGCCGAACGCGCGGACCTCGTCCTCGCGCTCGAGCAGTGCGGCTTCCAGCGCCTCGGCGGCCTTGCGCGACTGCTCCGGCGTCCCGCCCGCCATCGCCTGGCGGAAGGCGTCGTGCGCGGACTTCATGCCCTCGTCGTCCTTCGGGCCGTCGAGGAGGTAGGCGACCGCGAGGCCGCTCTCCTGGTAGAGGCGCGCCGAGCCCTCGAAGTCCTCGAGCGAGAGCTGGAACTCGAAGACCTCCTTCAGCGGACGGAACCCGCCGGCCTTCTCGATCTCGGACGCGGCGAACTGCCGCAGGGCCCACGGGTCCTCGCCTTCGCCGGCCTCGTAGTTCGGCAGGAAGCGTTCGACGTACGCCGCGGCGCCGTAGCGCAGCCAGCGCGGGATGCGCTTCTCCTGCCAGAAGGGCGTGGCGAAGCCAGCCAGCTCACCGCGGTTCTCGATCGAGATCCACTCGCCGATCGTGTTCCACGAGGGGTCGATCGCTTCGACGAAGCTCTGGGCCGCGGCCCAGCGCAGGTAGAACTTGCCCCACGGGCCGGTGCGCGGGTCGCTGCGGTTCCAGTAGCAGACGCCGGCACCCATGTAGCGCGGCGGATCGACGCTGCGGTCGAAGCAGAGGTCGGAGAAGTAGGCGCCGTGGATCGAGGAGAAGCCCTCCGACTCGGCCAGGAAGGTCTGCGCGCTGGCGGTGTCGTTGTAGGCGGAGAGGTCCGTGAGGACGACGAAGTGAGGCTTCGTCAGCGGCTCGACGCCGAACAGGCGCACGAGGTGCGGGTAGATCTGATCGGCGTGCCAGCGCGCGAGGTTCGCGGTGTCCCAGTCGCAGGTCGAGTAGGTGACGAAGTGCTCGCCCGTGAGCATCCACGCCTGCTCGACCTCGTCGTGGTAGTCGTTGGCGGCCTCGAGCTCGAGCCACTCGTCCCCGCACTTCCACTTCATCGCCGTCCACTGCTCGAACTCGGCCGGCGCGACCCAGGAGCTGTCGTCCGCGCGGAACTTGTGGCCGGCGGCCTCGAGCTTGGCGTTCGCCTGCTCTTCTTCGAGCACGGCCGGATGAATCCACTGTCCCTCGGGCGTCCGCACCCAGCTCATGCGCAGGAACGGGAGGTCGGCGAGCGGGACCCACTGGTCGTTCCACGAAGCGAGGCCCTTCTCCTTCATGCGGGCCTCCTCCTCGCGCTTGTACTTCGCGAGCTCCACGTAGCTCTCGAACCAGCGGCCGTCGTAGCGCTGGTGGCGCAGCGCCTTGCGCGAGAGCTCGTCGTCGGGGGAGAGCTCGATCACCCGCTGGTGGACCTTCTTGGCCAGGGAGCGCTTCTTGGCCGCCGTGTAGCTCTCCGCCAGCTCGTGCAGCTTCGCGACGTCGCCGCCGGCCGCGCGGATCGCCGCGTCGACGTCGTCGTCCTGGCGGACGATCGCTGTCGGGGCGGGGGCGGCGGGGGCCCGGGCCGACCGCTTCGCCGGTCGTGAGAGTCG
>CAYGST010000278.1:0-6683 GCA_964352415.1 uncultured Planctomycetaceae bacterium
CCTGCCGAAGGCCGCGCCGCGGGGGAGTTTCACTTCATCGGCGCGGCCTTCGGCAGGCGCATGGCGTTCCTCTACGGCTGGACGAAGACGCTGGCGGTTGGGGCGTCGGCAGCGGCCGTCTCGATCGTCTGCGTTATCTTCCTGAACGACGTCGTCGGGGGGCGCATGCCGCTCTGGCTCCAGCAGGGTCTTCCGGTCGTCCTGCTGGCTGTCGGAGTGGCGACGAACCTCACCACGGTTCGCTCGAGCGGGCTGGTGGCGACGCTACTCACGTGCGTGAAGATCGGGCTCGTGCTCGCGATCGGCGCTGGTGCGTTCGCGTTCGGTGACGGGAACTGGTCGAGCTTCGCCGAAGCGGAGGCGACGGGGACCTGCAGCGGCGTCGCGCCCGCAGCGCGCGGCGGGGTCGCGGGCTTCGGCGCTGCGATGCTCGGTGCGCTGTGGGGCTACAACGGGTGGAACGTCATCACGGGCATGGGCGGGGAGGTGCGTGACCCGGCGAAGACGATCCCGCGCGCGCTGATCGGAGGTACCGCTCTCGTGATCGTGCTCTACCTGCTCATCAACACGGGGTACTTCTACCTGCTCAGCCCGAGCGAGGTGGCCAGCATCCCCGAGTCCTCGTCCGTTGCGCGCGAGACCGTGCTGCGCTTCGCGGGTGCGGGCGCCGCATCGCTGATGGCGGCCGGGTTGGTCGTGTCGGCCTACGGGACGCTGCACTCCACGCTGCTGACCGGTCCGCGACTGCCGTTCGAGCTCGCGCGGCACGGCCTGCTGCCGAAGGTGCTCGGTGAGCTCTCCGTCAATGCAGTGCCGGCCGTGGCGATCGTAGGGCTCGGCGTCTGGTCCGTCGTGCTCGCGCTGTCCGGCACGTTCGACATCCTCACCGACATCTACATCTTCGTGCTGTGGATCTTCTACGGCCTGAACGGTGCAGCGGTCTTCTTGCTGCGGCGCAGCTGGCCGGAGGCGAGGCGCCCGTATCGCGCGTTCGGCTATCCGGTCGTGCCCGCGCTCTTCCTGCTCGTGACGGCGTTCCTGCTGGTCAACACCCTCGTGGCGACGCCGGTGCGCGCGATCGCCGGCATCGGACTGATCCTGTCGGGGCTCCCGATCTACGCCTACATGTCCCGCGGCTTGCCACCGGACAGTCCGGAGGCCTGGCGAGATCAGGGCGACGACGTTCCGTGAAGTCGGTCCTCGACACCCGTTCCTGCCCCGAAGCCTCGAGGAGCTCTGGGGGGTGCGGTGTGTGAGGGTCGATCGGGTTCGGTCCAGGAGGTGCGAGCGCCTCAGTCGGGCTCGAGCGGCGAGGGCTGGGCGTCGCTCTCCGGCTCGTTCCCGTGCGCGAGCAGAGCCTTGCGCGCCGTGCGAACGAGCCAGACGACGATCGCGAAGCCGAGCACGACGACGACCAGCTCGATCGCCATTCCGCGCAGGCGCTCCTGCGTGAAGCGCGACGCGAGGCTCGTGACGTTGGTGGCCGCGTGGGCGAGCCAGACGCTGACGACCGTGCTCGGTACGGTCGCCAGGCAGCCGATCAGGAACGGTCGGAGCTGGACCCCGAGCCCCGCCAGGACGTAGCTGACCAGCGCGGACGAGAGCGGCGTCATGCGTACGAGGAACTGGCGCCTGGCCGTGCCCTCCTCCGCCGCGCGCGCGACGGCGGCGAGCTTGGGCTCCCTCGCGACGAAGGCCTGGAGTCGCTCGGCGAACAGGCTGCGACCCAGGAAGTACATCAGCAGGGACGCGGCGAACTGGGCCAGGAGTGCGAGGAAGAGTCCCAGCCAGGGACCGAACAGCACGCCCGCCGCGAGCTTCATCGCCGAGACCGGCACGAACAGCGGCAGCAGGACGAGGAAGATCAGCACGAAGCCCACCGGCGCCCAGTCGCCGAGCCCGGCGATGAAGGCCTCCAGCCGATCCAGCTCGCTAGTCAGCCGCCCTCCGAAGTGGAACAGCAGCGCGAGGACGAGGCACGCGAAGGCGGCGCGCATCAGGAGGCGCGACCAGCTCGTCCCCCGTGTGGGTTCCTCGAAGGGGATCGTGGGTCTCACGGAAACAAGGTAGCGGGTCACTGGACCCGATTCACGGCCAGGCTCCCGACCGACGAGGCCCATCGGAGTCACTCGAGAGTGACCGCGAACCCGGTTCGGACTCGCACCCGGGCGACCTGAGCTCGAGCGCCAGGCGACCGCGCGCGCCTACTCGTCGTCTTCCTCTTCCTCGTCTTCGGGCGGCGGAACGTACTGGTTCGTGGCCGGACCTGTACCGGCGCTGGCGGGGATCGGCGCGCCGCGCTCGCGCAGGGCGACGATGTTCGGCGAGTCCGCCGCGTAGCGCGGCGCGCGGAAGATCGCGGTGCGGTACTTCTTCATGTCCGGCTCGAGCTCTTCTTCCGTCGGCACGAAGGGACTCTTCCAGTCCCACACGACCTCGCCCGCCTTGGTGACCTCGAAGACGTGGCCTTGGGGGCCCGAGCAGATGAGCGTGTTGCCGTTCGGCAGGCGCTGCACGCCCGAGATGAAGCGCCCGAAGAAGTCCTCGTCCTCTTCGCTCGGATAGGTCCACGCCGGGACGTTCGGTCCCCACGGCTCGCCCTCCTCGCGCGGGTAGCGGCCGTTCACGTCGCGCGGCGCCCACCACTCGTCGACCGTGGACCACTCGCGCGGGCGCGAGCCGTTGTTGAACACGAGCAGGTTGCCGGCGCCGAGCTGCCCCTCGGGGATCCACTGGATGTTGTGCTGGCCGAAGAGCTGCCGCTCCTCCCAGTATCCCATGCCGTAGGTGAACGGATTGCCCCAGCGGTAGAGCAGGTCGCCCTTCGGTCCCTTCGCCTCCTCGCGCGTGATGCCGTGGTCGAGGATCCAGATCTCGTCGAAGCGGCGCACGCTGATCGCGATCTGGTCGAGCTCGGCGTTGTAGGCGACCGCGTTCGTGTGCATCCAGTCGGCGTCCTTGACGCGCGCCTTGCGGGCGACGGTCTCGGGGTCCTCCTCTTCCTCGGGCTCGTGGTCCGAGGCGGCTGCGTCGCCCGTGTCCGCGTCGTCGTCGTCGTCCGTGTCCACTCCGCCGTACCCGAGCGCGGCGATGTCCGCGTCGATCTTCTTCTGCTCCTCGTCGTCCGGCGGGTCGGGGTCGCGGTCGCCGTTGATGTCGATGCGCTCGGGATGGTCCGCCGGCGTGCCGAAGCGCGCGAGCGACTCGTCGTGGCTCTGGATCACGTGATCGAGCGCGTGCCACGACCACACGATCTCTCCGCCGACCGGGCGCGTGGGCTTCACCTCGTAGATCGCGCCGGCCCAGAACTCCTCGCCCTCGAGCAGCTCGGGGTCGCGCCCCGCGGCGAGCGCGGCCTCGCGCGTCGTGCGGTCCCAGGCGATGAAGAGCACGTTGCCGTTCGGCAGCTCCTCGACGTCGTGATGGTTGAGACCGCTCTCGCTGTCCCACTGGAAGTCCCACAGGATCGTCCCGTCCCAGTCGATCTCCTGAATGCGCCCGCCGTGGCCGCCGGAGTCCTGAAAGATCGGGTGGTCGACGGCGCGCTGACTCTTGAGCAGCGTGCCGCGCTCGGTCAGGTAGCACATCTCGCCGGTCTTGTACTGCGACGGCCAGGTGTGCACGGGCTCGCCCTGCATGTCGACGAGGTAGACGGCCTTGCCCTGGATCGGCGCGGCCAGCGTGAAGCCGGACCACGCCGTCGTCGCGTCGAAGCCGTCGCGCGAGGGCGCGGCGGCCATGACGGTCGCGGAGTCGGCGTCGCCGGAGCAGGCGGGCAAGAGCAGCAGGCTCGCGAGGAGCCACGGGGCGTGGGAGGTGGACGGCACGGCGGGTCGTTGTTGATCGGTGAGCTGGAGCGGGCGATCGGGGGCGCTGCACAAGGTACTCGGCGAGAAGGATGAGCCCTAGCGCGTCCAGGCGCTGCTTGGAGTTGGGCCGTGTTGCCCGCCGTTGCGAGATTCGGGGGCCTGCACGAGAATTGGATGCACAGGCATCGCTCTGCGACTGCACTGTTTCTGGTCCACCTACCCGTTCCTACACCGATCCTCATGCAGCTCCTCCAAGTCCTCCCGAGCCTCGTACTAGCCGCGGCCGGCTTCGGCCAGGCCACCACCCCGCAGACCCTCGTCGACGGACAGCGCTGGTCGGGTCCGATCTCGACGGGGGGCGGGTCCCAGACGTTGCTCGGCGGTGGGGGCACCACCGACGTCGTCGGCAATACGGGGAACTCCTCGTCCGGCGCAGCGCTCGCGAAGGGCAACGGCTACCGCGTCGACTTCGCGACCACGTTGACGCAGGTCGAGTTCTGGCTCGACTTCACCGGCGCGCAGAACTTGACCTACTACGTCTTCGACTCGCCGACCGAGGTCGGGACGTACACCGAGCTCTTCCGCCAGACCGCAGCGGTCACCGGGACCGGAGCGTCGTGGTACGGGACCGGAGGGCTCGCGCTGCCGCTCAGCGCGGGCAGCCACTACGTGATCGCCGTCTCCTGGGACGGGACCTGCGGCTACTCCTTTGGCGTCGGAGACTCCGAGGTGACCTCCTTCGGCGAACAGATTTTCGGCTTCGCGAACGGCGCGAATCCCTTGCCCATCTCGATCCCGATCAACACGAACGACCAGGCGATCTACCACCAGCGCCTGACGACGGGCCTGCCCAACGCGGGGGATGGCTATTGCTTCGGTGACGGTTCGGGTGCGGTCTGCCCGTGCGCGGCCTTCGGAGGGGCGGGGCAGGGCTGCCTGACGACGAGCGGTACGGGCGCGACGCTCGTGGCGACCGGCAACGCCGCGATCGGTGCGGACACCTTCCAGCTCGACGTCAGCGGCGCGCCGGCCAACAAGCCGGGCCTCTTCTTCCAGGGCAACAACCAGATCGCGAACCCCGCTGGGGACGGCCTCTTGTGCGCAGCGGGCTCGACGATCCGCTACGCGGTGAACTCGACGGACGCCAGCGGCGCGGTGTCGCAGGGCGGCTTCGCGATCAACGCCGCGGTCGGCCAGACGCGCAACTACCAGTACTGGTTCCGCGACACGGGCAACACCTGTGGCGGCGGCTTCAACTTCACGAACGGCTGGTCGGTGAGCTGGCTGTAGCGCCTCGAGCCCAGGAGCGAGAGCGCGCCTCGCCGGCGCGCGCCTCGCGACCGGTCGAGAGAGGTCCCCGCGGTGCCGATGTGCGGCACCGCGGGGACCTCTCTTCCGCTTCGCTGGATGCGAGCCTGGGGTGCCGATGATCCTGACACCAAGGGCCGCCTTGGCCGTTGAGCTCGAGCGCGCTCCGCTCAGATCGTGATCGCCACCTTGCCGCGGGCGTGGCCGGCCTCGAGGTAGCGCATCGCGTCGGCGGCCTCGGCCAGCGGGAACGTGCGGTCGAGGGCGACGGTCAGGGCGCCGGTGTCGAACAGGCTCGCCAGGAGCTCGAGCTCCTCCTGCCGCGGCTCCGCGATGTAGGTCCGCAAGGACTGCGAGATGAAGGGGGAGGTGGCCATGGCTCGAAGCTGGCGGTCGATGCCGCCGATCCAGCGGTCGCCCTCCTCGCCGCCCGCGATCACGAGGGTGCCGTGCGGCGTCATCGCGCCGCGCAGCGCACCGAGCGATCGGTTGCCACCGATGTCGAGGATCAGGTCGTGGCGTTCGCCGGAGGCGAGGACATTCTCGCAGGTGTAGTCGCGCACGTGGTCGGCGCCGAGCGCACGTACGAGGTCGAGCTTCGACGTGCTGCAGACGCCGGTGACCTCCGCGCCGAAGTGCTTGGCGAGCTGGACGGCGAAGCTCCCGACGCCGCCGGAGGCGCCGAGGATCAGCACGCGCTGGCCGGGCTCGATGCGGCCGACCTCGCGCAGACCGCGCAGCGCGGTGCACGCGGACGTGGCGACGGCACCCGCCGCCGCGAACTCGAGTGCCGCCGGCTTGAGCGCGAGCTGCGACTCCTTCGCGCAGGCGAACTCGGCGTAGGTCTTGCTGCACGCGCCGAAGACCTCGTCGCCGACGCGGAAGCGCGTGACGTCCGCGCCGACGGCCTCGACGATGCCCGCGAGGTCCAGGCCCGGCACGCGCCCCTTCGGTCCGCGGAAGCCGAAGCCGAGCACGCGGATCAGGTACGGCTTGCCCGTCATCAGGTGCCACACGCCGCGGTCGAGGCCGGCGGCGCGCACGCGCACCAGCACCTCGTCGCTTGCGGGCTGCGGTCGATCGACGCGGTCGAGCCGCCACTGGCTCGGGCCGCCGTAGAGGTCCTGGACCACGGCGCGCATCGTCGTCTCGCCGGGGGCGGCCGGCGCCGCCGGAACCCCAGGCGCTCGGGGTGAGGGCCTGGTGGACGGGTCGGAGCGCAGGGAGGTCGTCATGGCAGGGCGAGCGGAGGGAGCCGATGGAGCGGGGCTGTGGCGGACGGAGGCGAATTCGAGGCCCTTCTGGGTGTTGCGAATGAGCCTTACGGCGTAAGGTAGGCTCCGAACGGCCAACCGTCAAGCCCCCGGGTGCGTGCGCCGCAGCGCCGGCCTCCCTACCGTCTCCACCACCCTCTCCCAGCCCTCGGGCCGGGTCGGCCCGCCGTGCTCCGAGCCCGCGACCCCAGACCTCCCACCGTGCCCCGACCTCAGAGCGACCCTCCCCCTGCCGCGACCGGCGACTCGACCGACGCGGGTGAGCGCGCGCCGCTGACCCGCGAGCGCGTCC
>CAYGST010000279.1:0-6661 GCA_964352415.1 uncultured Planctomycetaceae bacterium
CACGGCGATCGCGAGGACCGCCGCCAGCACGACCGGCGTGAGCGCGCAGGTCCAGCTCGCGCGGGCGAGCGTCGCGCGCGTCCGCACGAGGTCGGCGACGAAGCCCGCCAGCGCGGCGGCGACGAAGCCGAGCCCCACGACGCCCCACACGCGCCCCGAGCCCGCCAGCTCCATGGCCCCGCCGAAGTCGTGCCCGAGCCGCAGCCAGGACAGCCCGATCGGCGGGAAGGTCCAGGTCAGGAGGCTCTCCGACCCGATCCAGGCGAGCGGCGCGGCCAGCGCCAGCGGCCAGCGCCCTGCGAGCTTCAGGCACAACCAGCCCGCGAAGATCCCGTAGAAGCCGGCGCCCACGAAGTCCCACGGCACGGCGAACCAGAAGACGATGCCCATCCAGTTCGTCTGGGCCACGAACAGCGAACCGCCGGCGAGCCACTCGATGCGCTTCTTGAAGCGACCGGGCCGGCTGGCGGCGAGGGCCCACGGCGCGAGGCCGAGCGCGGCGAGCGGCGTGCCGTCCTGGGTCAGCCATCCGGGACCGCCCGCGGCGAGGACGGCGAAGCCGCCGAACAGCAGGGCGAGGCGGGCGAGCGGCGCGAGGGGCTCGGGTCCGTTCGAGTTGCTGGACCCGTTCGGCGCGTGGGTGTCGTTCGTCATCGGCGGGCAGAGCGCCGTTGGCGCGGCGCGCGCGTGACCTTCTCCCAAAAGTCGTGCGGAGAGAAGTACGCGCGCGCGAATCCGGCGTCTGCGTTCGCCAGGCCGCCCCTCAGAGGATCGGCTGGAAGGTCACCGGATCGCCCGGGCGCAGCACCTCGCCCGTCGGGACGATGGCGAGCGCCGTCGCGCGCGCGAGGCCCGCGAGGTCGCCCGAGCCCTTCCAGCGGACGGACTCGAGCTCGTCGACGCCATCGGCGCCCTGCGCGACGCGCGCCGGCAGGTTCTGCTCGCGATCGAGCGGCCGCGTCTCGCGCCCGATCCAGCGTCCGCGGCGCAAGGGCCGCTGCCACGCGGCCTCCGGCAGCCCGCAGAGCTTCGCGAGCGCGGGCCGCACGAACACCTCGAGGCCGACCCAGCAGGAGACCGGGTTCCCGGGCAGGCCGAAGACGAGCTTGTCCCCCTTGCGTCCGAACCACACCGGCTTGCCCGGCTTGATCGCGACCTTGTGGAAGACCTTCTCGACGCCGATGCGCTCGAGCGCCTCCCCCACGAGGTCGTACTTGCCCATCGAGACGCCGCCCGTCGTCACGAGCACGTCGCACTCGTCGAGGGCGCCGTCGAGCGTCGCGGCGAGCCCGTCGAGCTCGTCGCGCACGACGCCCGAGCGCACCACGTCGGCGCCGGCGGCGCGCGCGAGGGCGGCCAGGTGCAGCGTGTTGCCCTCGCGGATCTGCCCGGGCCCCGGCGTCTCGCTCGGCGCCACCAGCTCGTCGCCGCTGGTCAGGATCGCGGCCGCCGCACGACCGGCACGGGCTCGCAGCCGACCGAGGCGAGCAGCGAGACCATCGCCGGCGCCAGCCGCGTCCCGGCGGGCAGCACCTCGTCGCCGCGGCGCAGGTCCTCGCCCTTGGCGCAGATGTGCTGGCGCTCGGCGGGGCGGTCGGCAAGGGAAACGTAATCGGCCCCGCCGGCAGCCGCTTCGCGACGACTCTTCTCGACCATCACGACGGCGTCGCAGTCGGCCGGCACCTCCGCCCCCGTGTAGATGGCGACGCAGGCGCCCGGCGGAATCGAACCGGAGAACGGCTCGCCCGCGCGCGCCTCGCCGAGCAACTCCAGCCGCGCCTCCGCCCCTTCAGGCAACCCGATGAGGTCCGAGCGATGCACCGCGAAGCCGTCCATGGCAGACTTCTCGAACGGCGGGAGGTCGATGTCCGAGGTCACCGGAGTGGCCAGGACGCGCCCCGCCGCCTCGGCCAGCGGACACGACTCGACGCCGGACGGCGTCGGGGTCGCTTGAAGAATGATCGAAACAGCCTCTGCCGGGGTTCGCATTCGAACAGTGTAGCGAGAGCCTCCCGCGGAGCGCGCTGCGCCCTGCCCGGCACCGGCTCGTCAGGCCGAGCCTCCCCTACCCAGCCCCAGCCTCCCTGCGATCCCCCGCCCGCTCTCTGCCCGCTGCTCTCGTGGCGGCGTCGCTCCTCGCGTTTCCCTTCCTCGCCAGCTGCGAGCAGGAGCAGGCCACGGAGGCCGCGACCCCCGGCTTCTCACTGAAGCAGGCGGAGCCGACGAAGGTGCGCACGCTGCCCGCGATCCGTCAGGAGATGCAGCGCGCTCTGGAGACGACGGTGGCCGTGCAGGCGGAGCGCTTCGTGGCGATCGTGCCGCTCACGACGGGCGTCGTGGCGGAGGTCGACGCCGACGTGGGCGACGTCGTCGTGAAGGGGCAGCTGCTCGCGCGCATCGACCAGCGCGAGGAGAACGCCGCGCTCGCGGAGGCCATGATCCAGCAGCAGGAGGCCGAGGACAACGCTGCGCTGGCCGAGGTCGCGCTGCGCGACGCCGACGCGAACATCGAGAAGGCGCGGCTCTCGATGGAGCAGGCCAAGGACAACTACGAGCGCAACAAGCAGGCCCAGATCATCTCGGCGCTCGAGATCGACCGGATGCGCGTCGCGATGGAGGTCGCCAAGCAGGACCACGATGCGGCGCTGCTCGCGAAGGACCGCTCGGTGATCGACGAGCGCAGCTCGAAGACGACGATCGAGCGCGCGAAGCTCGCGATCGAGCGCGCGCAGATCGCGCTGTCGAACACGGAGATGCGCGCGCCGTTCGACGGCGTCCTCACGACGCGCACCGTGGTGGTCGGGCTGAACCTGCGCGGCCAGCGCGCCGCCGGCACGGGCGAGGGCACCGCCGCGTTCACGATCGTCGACCTGTCGGACCTGCGCGCGACGCTGATGCGGCCGCAGCGCGAGCTGGCGCTGTTCACCGGCGCCGCCGGGGCGAGCCCCGAGGACGCGCGCGGCTACGAGGACATCGAGGTCACGGCGACGACCGAGGCCCTCCCCGGGCACACCTTCCGGGGCGAGATCACGATCGTCAGCCCGGACATCGACCTGACCTCGGGCTCTTTCGGCGTGCGGATCCAGATGGAGGAGCAGTCGGACCGCGGCGGGCAGCTCTTGCCCGGCATGCTCCTGCGCATGCGGCTCGTGACCGAGCGCCACGCGAAGGCCTTGACCGTCCCGAAGCGCGCGCTGCGCCGCGAGGGCGACACGGCGCTGCTCTTCGTGGCGGACGCCGGCGTCGCGCGGCGTGTCGAGGTCGAGGAGGGCTTCTCCGGCGAGGACTACGTCGAGGTCACGCCGACCCGCGGCGAGCTCACCGAGGGCATGCAGGTGGTCGTCGTCGGCAACCGGGACCTCGAGGACGGCAAGCCGATCCAGATCAGCGGCTGGGACGACGAAGAGGTGAAGGAGGAGCCGCCGGTGCCCGAGGAGGCCGCGGAGCCCGTGGCCGGCAGCGCCACAACCGAGACGAGCGCGACCGAAGGGACCGGAGCCGGCGACGCCGGCTCCGAGTGAGCGAGGCCGTCGCATGAGTACCGAGACCCCCGCGGGCGCCGCCCGCGAGAGCGCCTTCGCCTTCGTCACGCAGCGCCCCGTCGCGATCACCATGTTCATGGTGGCGATCGCCGTCTTCGGCATCGTCTCGCTGTCGAAGCTGCCGATGGATCTCCTGCCGGAGATCAGCTATCCGACGATGACCGTCCGGACGAGCTGGCCCGGCGCCGCGCCCGAGGACGTCGAGGACCGCGTCTCCGTGCGCATCCAGGAGTCCCTCGCCACGCTGCCGAACCTCGTGCGCGCGAGCTCGGTCAGCCGCGCCGGCTACTCCGACGTCGTGCTGGAGTACGCCTGGGGCACGGACATGACGTTCGCGGTGCAGGACGTCCGCGACAAGCTCGACAGCCTGTTCCTGCCGCAGGGCGCCGAGCGCCCGCTGATCCTGCGCTACGACCCGAACCTCGATCCGATCCTGCGCTTCGGCGTGCGCGATGCGCGCGAGGGCGCCGGCGAGGAGGGCCTGATCCACCTGCGCTGGGTCGCCGAGAACCGCATCAAGCGCGACCTGGAGTCGATGGCCGGCGTCGCCGCCGTGCAGGTGCGCGGCGGGCTCGAGGACGAGATCCGCGTGCGCGTCGATCCGTACAAGCTGCAGGCCCACGGCATCGATCCGGCGGAGATCGCGCAGCGCCTCTCGGCGGAGAACCTGAACGCCTCGGGCGGAATGCTGCGTGACGGCTCCACGGACTACCTCGTCCGGACGCTGAACGAGTTCGAGGACATCGAGGACATCGAGGCCCTCCCCATCGTCCAGCGCGGAGACGCCGTGATCCGCATCCGCGACGTCGCGACCGTGTCGCGCACGTTCCGCAAGCGCGAGGTGATCACGCGGCTGAACGGCAGCGAGGCCGTCGAGATCGCCATCTACCGCGAGGCGGGCTCGAACATCGTCGACGTCGCCGACCGCATGAAGGAGCGCGTCTTCGGCACGGAGGCGCAGCGCGCGCACGTCGCGAAGCTCGACGACGACGGGAACCCGCTCGACGCCTCCGAGGGCAGCGTCTCGAGCTGGGAGAACCGCGGCCTCGAGGACTTCCTCGCCTGGCGTCTGCGCAAGGAGGCGAAGGTCGAGATGCTCTCGGACCAGTCGACCTTCATCCGCGCGGCGATCGACGACGTCCGCCAGGCAGCGCTCCTCGGGGCGCTGTTCGCCGTCGCCGTGATGTGGTTCTTCCTGCGGCGCTTCACCTCGACCGTGATCGTCGCCCTCGCGATCCCGATCTCGGTGATCGTGACCTTCGCGCCGATGTACCTGCTCGGCGTCTCGCTCAACATCATGTCGCTCGGCGGCCTGGCGCTAGGCGTCGGGATGCTGGTGGACAACGCCATCGTCGTGCTCGAGTCGATCTCCCGCTGCCGCGACGAGGGCGACTCGCTCGGCGACGCCGCCGTGCGCGGCAGCAAGGAGGTCGCGGGCGCGATCGTGGCGTCCACCCTGACGACGGTCGCGGTCTTCGCCCCCATCGTCTTCGTGCACGGCATCGCCGGCCAGATCTTGGGCGACCAGGCCGTCACCGTGGTCTCGTCGCTGCTCGCCTCGCTGCTCGTCGCCGTGCTGTTCATCCCCATGCTGGCCTCCAGGCCGTGGCTGGCGGGCGAGCACGGCGGCGCGGTCGCCGCAGCGAGCGGCGCGCGCGCGCCGTGGGCCGGGACGCGCTGGAGCTGGTCGCAGATCGTGCCCAGCCTGCTGCTCGTCACCGGACGCACGCTGCTGTGGCTGCTGCTTCTCGTCTCCGTTCTCGTCACGCTGCTGTTCGGCGCCCTGACGTTCGTGTTCACGGTCCTGACCTGGCCGCTGCGGAAACTGTTCGATCTCCTCTGGGGCCTCGTCGAGGCGACCTACGCGCCCTTCCTGCGCGGCTCGCTGAACCATCCGCTGATCGTCGTGATCGTCGTCGTCGCCCTCGGCTACGGCGCGGTGCGGACGCTGCCGAATCTCGGCGTAGAGCTCCTGCCCGAGATCCATCAGGGCGAGTTCACCGCCCACGTGGCGCTCGGTGTCGAGAGCCCCCTCGAGAACACCCAGCAGGTGCTCGGCGCGATCGACCGCCGCGTGCGGCAGCTCGAAGGCGTCGCGGTGACCGCCCTGACCGTCGGCATCGAGTCCGACACGCTCAGTCGCGACATCGAGGGCGAGAACACGGGGCGTCTGACCGTGCGCCTCGATGACGCGCACCGAGGCTACGAGGAGGAGGAGCGCGTGCTCGGCGAGGTCCGCGCGCTGTTCGACGGCCACCCCGAGGTCCGCAGCGTCGACGTCAGCCGGCCGACGCCGTTCGCCCTCGACGCCCCCATCGCGATCGAGATCCGCGGCTACGACCTCGGGCTGATGTCCGAGACGGCGGCCGAGGTCGTCGCGCGGCTGTCGGCGGTCGCGGAGCTGACGAACCTGCGCAGCACGGTGCGCCCCGGTCACCCCGAGGCGCTCGTCGTGTTCGACCGCGAGAAGACGCTCGAGTTCGGGCTCGACCTCTCCGCCGTCTCGAACCTGGTCCGCGACCAGCTGCTCGGCAACGTCTCGACGCAGCTCGTCGAGGGCGACGACCGCATCGACATCCGGGTGCAGGCGGACGAGGCGATCCTCACGAGCCTCGACGACGTCCTCGCGCTGACCATCAACCCGTCGGCGGCCACGCCGCTGCCCCTCAACGCCGTGGCGCGCGTCGAGCTCGTCCGCGGCCCCGCCGAGATCCGCCGCATCGGGAACAGCCGCGCCGTCGTGCTCTCGGCCGAGGGCAAAGGGCTCGACCTCGCCGGCCTCAACGCCCGCATCGAGGGAGCGCTCGCCGACCTGCAGACGCCGGACGATGTCTACGTCGAGCTCGGCGGTCAGAAGCGCGAACTCGACGAGGGCATGCAGAGCATGCGCTTCGCGCTGTTCCTCGCCATCTTCCTCGTCTACGTCGTGATGGCGAGCCAGTTCGAGTCCCTCGTGCAGCCCTTGATCATCATGCTGACCGTGCCGCTCGCGGGCACCGGCGTGATCTACGGCCTCGCGTGGCTCGACATCCCGCTGTCGGTCGTCGTGTTCATCGGACTGATCCTGCTCGCGGGCATCGTCGTCAACAACGCGATCGTGCTCGTGGACCGCATCAACC
>CAYGST010000280.1:0-2661 GCA_964352415.1 uncultured Planctomycetaceae bacterium
CGAGGTCCTGGGGAGCGCGGGCTACCGCACCGGCATCTTCGGCAAGTGGCACCTGGGTGACTGCTATCCGCTGCGGGCCAAGGACCAGGGCTTCGACGTCTCGCTCGTGCACCGCGGCGGAGGGCTGGCGCAGCCGTCGGAGCCCGTCGAGAACGGGCGCCGCTACACGGACGCCATCCTGTTCGAGGACGGTGATCCGGTGCAGACCGAGGGCTACTGCACGAACGTCTACGTGGACCGCGCGCTCGAGTTCATCGACGCCAGCGCGGACGCGGGCACGCCGTTCTTCGCCTACGTGGCGACGAACGCGCCCCACGGCCCGCTGCACGACGTCCCCGAGGAGCTCTACGCGAAGTACAGGGAGCGCGACTACGCTGAGGTCGTCCGGGGCGAGGGCGTGAACACGGACCGCATCGCGCGCGTCTACGCGATGATCGAGAACATCGACCAGAACTTCGGGCGGCTGCTCGATCACCTGGACGAGCGCGGGCTCGCGCGGGACACCTTGGTCGTGTTCCTGTGCGACAACGGCCCCGAGGGAGGACGGCAGGTCGCCGGGCTGCGCGGCAGCAAGACGCACGTGTACGAGGGCGGCATCCGCTCACCGCTGTGGGTGCGGCTGCCCGGCCGCGTCGATCCCGAGGCGCAGGTCGCGCAGATCGCCGCGCACGTCGACCTCTTCCCCACCGTGCTCGAGGCTTGCGGCGTCGCGCCGCCCGAAGGCGTCGCGCTCGACGGGCGCAGCCTCCTGCCGCTCTTCGAGGGGCGCGAGACGCCGTGGCCCGAGCGCGCGCTCGTGCTGCAAGCCCACCGCGGCAACGTCCCGGAGGCCGAGCACCAGTTCGCCCTCGTCGAGCAGCGCTGGAAGCTGCTGCGGGCCTCCGGCTTCGGTCGCGAGTCGGTCCCCGAGGGCTACCCCGTGGACCCGGAGCGGCCCGAGCGACCCCTCGAGCTCTACGACATCGAGGCCGACCCAGGCGAGACGACCGACCTCGCCGAGGCGCAGCCCGAGGTCGTCGAGCGCATGCGCGCGCGCTACGCGCGCTGGTTCGACGTCGTCTCGCGGACGCGGCCGGACAACTACGCCCCGCCCGCCATTCGTCCGGGAACGCAGCACGAGCCGGTCACGTGGCTGACGCGGCAGGACTGGCGCCTGCCCTACTCGTCGCAGCAGACCCGCGGCTGGGGCACGCGGGGCCACTGGGTCCTGGAGCTCGACGCCGCAACCGAGCTCGCGGTCACGCTGCGCTTCCGCGAGCCAATGCGCGTCGGCCACGTCCTCGTGCACGCGAACCCGGAGAGCGGCCCGCTGACCCACGCCGAGCTCGAACCGGACGGCGCGCCCGTCGAGCACCTCGACCTCGGGCTCATCACCTTCCCCCCCGGCCGGTCGACCCTGCAGGTCCTCTGGGCCGAGGAGCGGAGCGCGAACACGAGCGACTACGTCGGCCCGTACCAGGTCCGGCTCTCCCGGCCCTGAGTCCGGGGCCGCGAACCTCACCACGGCGAACGCGACCTGCTGGCGCACGCCGCGGCCCCAAGGCGAAGCCTGACCCGCGACGGCGCGCCCCCAACGTGCGGCTCGGCGCCCTACTCGAGCGTGACCGTCATGCGCCGAATACCTGAAGGCAGCTCGAACGGACGCTTCTCCGCATATTCGAGCGAGACCGGCGAGCCGAGGTCGACCCCCACGTCGAGCGTCTCGCTGGCGGTGAAGGCGAGCGGAACGGTGCGCGCGAGCGCCACACGACCGACCTCGGCGCCGTCGACGAGGAGCGTGACGCTACCCGCCTTCCCCGGCGCAGCGATCTGCGTGACGACCTCGATCGCGTGCTCGCCCTTCGGCAAGGGCGCCGCGCTGCGCGCGCTGTAGCGCTCGATCAACATCAGGTTGTACTCGTAGACGAGCACGCCCTCGTCCAGGAAGCAGGAGAGGCCCCCGCTCGCGCCGCCGAGCGCATAGAGCACGCCGCTCTCGCCGCCTTCCAGCTCGACGTCCAGCACGACCCGGTTGCTCTCGCGCCCGAGTCCGGGCGCGGTGAACTCGGGCATCCGCCGCGTCTTCGCGTTGAAGGTCCAGCTCCTGTAGGGCGTCTTCGAGATGTCCTCGGGGTGCAGGCGCAGCCAGATACCCGCACCGATCGGGAAGACCTGGTTGTCCTCCGCGACCTCGAGGAAGCGCGCCTTGAGCTCGGCGAGCTTGTCCGGGTACTGCGCGGCGAGATCGTTCGCCTGCGAGAAGTCACTCGAGAGGTCGTAAAGCTGCCAGACGTCCTCCGCGGAGTCCCAGTCGCCGAGGCCCTTCTGCGCGTTGACCCACGGCGTCAGCGGCCCGAAGGTGCTCGCGAACCAGCCGTCCGCGTAGAGCCCACGACTGCCGTTGTTGTCGAAGAACTGCTCCAGCTTGCTGGACGGCGCGTCGGCGCTCTTGAACGAGTACGCGAGGCTCACCCCATCCATCGGCAGCTGCTCGAAGCCCCGCACGACGTCCGGGTGCGGGATCTCGAGCAGCTCGTAGATCGTCGGCGCGATGTCGACGACGTGGTGGAACTGGCCGCGCACCGCGTTGTCCGGCTCGATGCCCTTCGGCCACGAGACGACGAGCGGGTTGCGCGTGCCGCCGAAGTGCGCCGCGACCAGCTTGGTGCTGCGGAACGGCGT
>CAYGST010000280.1:2671-6654 GCA_964352415.1 uncultured Planctomycetaceae bacterium
TGGTACATGTTGTCCGTCTTCGGCGAACCGAGCGCGTCCAAGCCGCCGAGCCCCTCCAGCGCGTCAAGCTGCTGCTCGATCGTGTTCGGGATCTGGTTCTGCGCGAGCAGCTCGCTGATCGAGCCGCTCTGGCCCTCCGCGCTCGAGCCGTTGTCGCCGAAGATGTAGAAGACCAAGGTGTTGTCGCGCAGGCCGCGCTCCTCGAGCCCGTCGATCAGGCGTCCGACCTGGTGGTCCGTGTGCTCGGTGAAGCCCGCGAAGACCTCCATCAGGCGCGTCTGGAAGGCGCGCTGCTCCGCCGGAATGCTGTCCCAGCCCGCGAGCGTCTCGGCACGCGGCGTGAGCTCCGTCCCTTCCGGGATGATGCCGAGCTCGAGCTGGCGTGCGTGCACGCGCTCGCGGTAGGCGTCCCAGCCGTCGTCGAACTTGCCCGCGTACCTGTCCGCCCACTCCTTCGCGACGTGGTGCGGGCCGTGGACCGCGCCCGGCGCCCAGTACATGAAGAACGGCTTGTCGGGCGCGAATGCCTGGTGTTCGTCGAGCCACGCGAGCGCGTGCTCCGCGAGGTCCTCGGTCAGGTGGTAGGTCGGATCGTCGTGCGGGGGCTCGACCTGATTGTAGTTCTCGTAGAGGCGCGGCTCCCACTGCGAGGTCTCGCCCGCCAGGAAGCCGTAGAAGTGCTCGAACCCATAGGAGTTCGGCCAGTGGTCCATCGGCCCCATCGAGGTCGTCTCGGTCGCGGGCGTGTTGTGCCACTTCCCGAAGGCGGACGTACGGTAGCCGTAGTCCTTCAAGATCTCGGCCACAGTCGCGGCGGACTTCGGGATGATGCCCGTGTAGCCGTCCCAGTCGACCGCGCGTTCGGCGATGGTGCCCGAGCCGACGCGCGTGTGGTTGCGCCCCGTCAGCAGCGAGGCGCGTGTCGGAGAGCAGATCGAGGTCGTGTGAAACGCGTTGTAGCGCAAGCCCTCTTCGGCCAGGCGGCTGAGCGTCGGCGTGTGCACCTCGCCGCCGAAGGTCTCCGCGACTCCGAAACCGACGTCGTCGATCAGCACGATCAGGATGTTCGGAGCGCCGGCGGGCAGCGGATCGAGCGGCGCGCGGCGCACCATCGTCGAGTCCTGCAGCCGCGGCGCGGCGACGCCCTCAAGCGACGGCTCGGGCAGCGGGAGCACCGAGCCTTCGGACGACCGTTCGGTGCGAGTTCCGGAGCAGGCGGCGGTCAGGACGATCGCCAAGAGCACAGGCGAGGTGAGGCGGCTCGTCATCGGACGGGAATTCGTGGTGGGGAGCGCGGGCACCGACGGCGGACGCACGTGTCGCGCGCTGTTCCGGTCGCGTGAGTCTAGCAACCGTTCTCGCGCACCCCCGAGCCTACGACGGCCCCCGCTTCAGTCCCTGCTCGCCGGGTGGTCCGGCGGAGCGCCCTCCTCGTCCTTCACCACGCCTCCCACGGCGTAGTGCGACCGTGGGACCTCGCGCAAGAGGACCCGGATCGATTCGGGGGGCGCGGCGAGGACGCTCTGGACGGTCGCGGTCACCTCCCGCAGGAGCCGGCGGCGGGTCGCGTCGTCGCGACCCTCGAGCAACGTGATGTCGATGATCGGCATCGCTCCAGACTACCCGCGCCGGCACGGGTTGTCCCCGCGCCCGGCGCCGCTAGACTTCGAGCCTCCCCAACGCTCGCAGCTCCCCCCCGCCTCCATTCCCATGCAATCCGGACACTCGGACCACGCCACCGAGGGCATTCGCATCCGCGTCGGCGCGAAGTTCCTGCCCAATCAGTCCTCCCCCGAGGGCCACCGCTTCGCCTACGCCTACCGGGTCAAGATCGAGAACGAAGGCGAGGAGACCGTCCAGCTCCTGCGGCGGAAGTGGGTCATCCTCGACTCCGAGAACGACCGCCGCACGGTCGAGGGCGACGGCGTGATCGGCGAGCAGCCCGTCCTCGCCCCCGGCGAGAGTTTCGAGTACGTCAGCGGCTGTACGCTGTCGACCGACTGGGGCACGATGGAGGGGCACTACGAGATGCTCCGCGAGGACGGCACGAAGTTCGATGCCGCGATCGGGCGTTTCTTCCTCACCCAGAACGCCGCGCCCCTGTCCGCCCTCGACTGAGCGGCGGAGCGAGCGCGGCGCCCCAATGCGCATGCGCTCCCTGATCTCTGCTCTGCTTCTCGCCCTGCCCGCACCCGCGGTGCAGACCGTCGCCACCCCCGCGACGCTCCCGGCTCTCCAGTCGTCGCGCCAGCTCGACGCCGCGCTCGCGGCCGTCCAGCCGGACTCGATCCGCGCCGACCTGCACTTCCTCGCGAGCGATGCGATGGCGGGTCGCGACACGCCCAGCCCCGAGCTGCAGATCGCGGCGAACTACCTGCGCAACCGCGTCCAGCGACTCGGCTTCCAGCCCGGCGCCGAGGACGGCTGGTTCCACGAGTACCCGCTGCACCAGCGCTGGTTCGACGACGCCGCTTCATACCTCACCGCGCGCAAGGGCGAGGCGGAGCTCGTGCTGGCGTTCGGGTCGGACTATTACTTTCAGCTCGGCAGCGACGCGCGCGACCTCGAGCTCTCCGGCGGCGTGGTGTGCGTCGACGAGGCCGACGAGGAGCAGCTCGCGCAGCTCGAGCTGACCGGCAAGTGGGCGCTGGTCCTCGACACCGGCCGCACGATCAAGAAGAAGATCAAGCAGTGCGAGGAGGCCGGCGCCGCCGGGGTCCTGGTGACGCCCGGCCCGCGCTACAAGCGCGACCCCTACGCGGAGAAGTACCAGAAGCGTGCTGACCAGGTGCTGACTCCGAGCACTCCGGGTCTCAAGAAGCGCGGGACGCGCGACGAAACCGACGCGCCCATCGTCCTGCTGACCCGCGCCGCCGCGGCTCGGCTGTTTCGCTTCGCGGGGGTCGCCCTGGAAGACGAGTACCCGGCGCTGGGCGTCACGCTCGACGTCGAGCTCAGCGAGATCCGCCGCGTGATCGACCAGCAGGTCCCGGTCAACAACGTCTGCGCCTTCTGGCCGGGCTCCGACCCGCAGCTCGCGAAGGAGGTGATGATCGTCTCCGCGCACTACGACCACGTGGGCACGAACAAGGAGGGCGTGATCTACAACGGCGCCGACGACAACGCCTCCGGCACCTGCGGCGTGCTCGCGATCGCCGACGCACTCGCTGCCCACGGACCTCTGCGACGCTCGGTGCTTCTCATCTGGGTCTCCGGCGAGGAGAAGGGCCTCTGGGGCTCCGAGGTCTGGACCAAGGACCCGTGGCTCCCCGAGGGCTGCGTCCCCGTGCTCGACTTCAACATCGACATGATCGGTCGCACCGGCCCGGACGAGCTCTACATCACGCCCAGTCGCGATCACGAGGCGTACAACGGCGTCGCCGAGCGCGCCTATGCCCTCGCGCCGCTCGAGGGCTTCGCCGAGCTGCAGGGCCAGGACGAGTACTGGCGCCGCTCGGACCACATGAACTTCAACGACAACCTGGGCATCCCGGTTGCCTTCCTGTCGACGGGCAACCACCCCGACTACCACAAGCCGACCGACACGCCCGACAAGATCGAGTACGAGAAGGCCTCGCGCGTCGTGCGCCTGTTCGTGCGCCTGCTCGCCGACCTGCAGAGCGCGCCGCTCGAGTCGCTGGCGGTGCGCGAGAAGTCGGAGCCGGCCGACGAGCCCGAAGAGGAAGAGCCCGAGGAGATCGAGGAGAGCTCCTCCGGGGACGAGTGAGCGCGTGCTGGAGATCTACCGCACGCTGACGGGCGAACACCGCCTCGAGATCGACAAGATCAAGGGCTCGCGCTTCCTCGGCATCGTCGCGCCCGCGCGGGACGAGGAGGCGGCCCAGGCGCTGCTCGCGGCGGCGCGCAAGCAGTACCACGACGCGCGCCACCACTGCAGCGCGTGGCGCTTCGGGCTCGACGGCAAGCGCTTCCGCTACTCGGACGACGGCGAGCCGTCGGGGTCCGCGGGCAAGCCGATTCTC
>CAYGST010000281.1:0-6652 GCA_964352415.1 uncultured Planctomycetaceae bacterium
GGCATCGGGGGGTAGGCGAGGGAGACGCGGTACTTGCGGAAGGCGTCCACGGGCTGGCCGATCGCCTCGGCGGCGAGGTCGACGAGGTTGGCGTACTCCCGTAGATGCGGAGTGGCGAGCCCGTGGCGGCTCGTTCCGAGGTCCTCGACCTCGCTGACGCCCGGGAGGTGATACCGCTCCTGCTGGGACAGCGGGAACTTCAGCTCGTCGTGCAGGCGCGAGTAGGTCACCAGCGCAGGCGCTTCGAACGGCAGATCGCGGTGGACCAAGAGGTCGAACTGCGCGTGCTCGAGCGGCGTATCGACCTGGCAGTAGTGCTCGCCGACCGAGTCGGCGTCGTCACCCCAGATCGGCACGGCGGCGCGCTCGATCGTGGCGAAGACGACGTCCAGCGCAGCCGTGATGCCCACAGGCCCCTCGCGGAGTTCGTAGGTGACGCGGTTCTCCTCGTGCACGGTCCGCAGCTCGGGGAGCGGCGTCGAGCAGAAGCGCGTCAGGAAGGGCGCAGCGCCCGGGGCGCACGACGGATCGAGCGGCATGCGCCGGGTCTGGGTGGGGTCGATGCCTTCCCCGAGCGCGCGCCGCTGCAGGACGGGCCAGCAGGCGTTGGGACGCAGCCGGCGAAAGTCCATCAGGCCCCCGCACGAGACCATGTCCAGGCGCTCGGGCTGCTCGGCACTCGGCGCGATCAGTCGCAGAGCGAAGCCGAGCCGCGCCTGCACGCCCCAGATCGCGCTGTTGCCCTGATAGGCGAGGCGACGCTTGTCCTCGAGCATCTCCGAGTGGACGCCTTCGGGTTGGGTCGAGCCGACGTAGAGCTGCAGGTTGGCCCGGTCGCCGACGTGGGTGCGGATCATGTGCTCGAAGCCGTCGACGGCGCGTGAGACGCCGTCGACAACTTCGGCCGGAGCTCCGTTCTTGCGGTAGGCGTCGAGCAGGATCCGGACGCCGGCTGCGCCCGGGACGTGCTGCACGGAAGCGCTGACGTCCTCCGCATTGATGATCTTGCAGACCTTCCACGAGAGGTTCTTGTTGATCCCGTACCGACGCGACATCTCCTGCGGGAGGCTCGTGTCGTCGTTCATGGCCTGCAGGAGGTCGATGAAGGCGCCACGCAAGCACTCCATCGAGGCTCTCAGGTCGTCGGGGAAGTCGGCCGTTGTCACGGACACTACCGGCTCGCCATTGGCGGCCAGGTCGCTGTTGGGATCACGCTTCACGGGATCGGGGTGCGGGCGGACCCTCCCGCGGAGGGAGAGGGCCTGGGTGGGGAAATCGACTTGCCCTCGTTGCTGCAGCTCCATCGAAACGCCCCGGGAAGTGGGCGTTTGCCATCGACAGAGTGCCCGGATGGGCGTCGGCAGCGCTTGCTGCGGCTCGATTCGATAGGAGCCAAGCCACCACGATCGAACGAGCAAATCAACCGACTCTCGGACCCGTGGCCCCTCGTCCGGCTCCATGGCCCTCTGGGAAGTTTCCAGGAGCGCCGCGCGCCACCTCGCAGGCCTGGGGAGCGGGCCGCGCAGGACCGGCGAAGCCCTCGGGCGGACGGGCGGATCGACGTTCAGGCAGAGGTCGCAGGCGCGCGCGGCGAGGGCCGTGGGCTGCACACGGATTCAGGACGCTAGCGCCCCGCGACGAGCGTCACCTCGCGGCGCTCGCCGTCCCGGACGAAGCGGATCGTCAGCGCCTCGCCGGCCGTGCGCGTTAGACGCCACCAGGCGTGGAAGTGATCGATGCTGTCGAAGGTGCGCTCGCCGCCGACCTCGTAGACGAGGTCGCCTTCCCGCAGGCCGGCCTCGCGTGCCTTCGCGCCGGAGTAGGCGCGTGGCCCCCACGTCACGAAGTAGTTGATGCGAAAGGCGAACGGCAGATCGCCGAGGCCGGCCGCCTGTCGGTCCGCGTCGGAGAGCACCGGGCCCCCGAAGCCGGGTACGGGGTCGAGGCCCCACTTGAGCGCGCGCCACGCGTACTCGCGCGGCGACTCCGTGCGCCAGCCCTCCGCGAGCTCCAGGGTCGCTGCCGCCTCGCCGCCCTCGCGGCGATACCGAACGGCGAGCTCGCCGCCGGCTGCCGGAGCGCGGTCGAGCGCGAACATGACGTCGCTCGCCGTCGCGATCGGGGTCGCGCCGATGCGCAGCAGGCGGTCGCCGACGGCGAGGCCCGCGCGCGCGGCGGGGGAGTCCTGTGTGACCGCCGTGATCCGTCGCTGCTCGTCGCGGTCGAGATCGAGGCCGAGCCGCGCGGGGGTCGGGAAGACCCACAGGTCCTCCAGGCGCAGGCGGTCCTCCGATTTGCGCTGCTGGTAGACGGACTCGAAGACGTTGTGGCAGTGGATGCACTCGCCCTTGTCGCGCTGCGCGAAGAGCGGCACCTCCTCGAGTCGCAGCGGGGGCGTGGTCGCGGCCGGCACCGCGACGGGGCGGTATGCGGCGTGCTCCTCGAGCGTGGTCTCCAGCAGCGCCTCGAACGACGTCTCCGAGAGCCACTGGTTCGCGCCGCGGAGGTCGCGCCCGCCATAGCGGTGGTAGACGTGACCTTCCGGGTGCATCAACAGCATCGAGAACGTCAGGTCGAAGTTGAAGCGGTAACGCTCCAGGTCGACGCCGCGCATGTCCGTGACCTTGACGGTGACGAATTCGTCCAGGCGCTTCGAGAGCGATTCATCGGGGCGAACGACCGTCCGCCAGAAGGACCCGCAGTCCTCTCAGAGCTCTCAGCGGAAGGCGACGAGCAGCGGACGCTCCGAAGTCCTCGCGAGCTCCGTCGCCGCGTCGAGGTCGGTCAGCCAGCGCTCGTCCGGCTCCTGCCGAGCGGCGACGGCAAGCGGCAGGAGGACGAGCGATCCGAGCAGCAAGGCGCGTTTCATGGGATCGACTCTAGCGCTCCAGGCCCGCGACCCGGGGCGATTCGCCGACGGAATTGGTGACGGCTTCTGTTCAGCCTGGGAGCCCCGCCTCCCTTGCGCGGGACTGTGCGCTGGGGCTCGGTCGGCGACGGGAGCCCTCGCGCTCCATCACTACGCGGCACGTGGGCAGAGCGAGTTCGGGGGACGCGCTGAGTCGCACCGTCGCTCGCCGGCTGAAGTGGCGCGGCCGGGCGTTGCTGTAGGCTGTCGCCATGTGGACCCCGCTGCTTCTCCTCGCCGGCTGTACGCCGGCGCTCACGCTCGGTCAGGACCTCGTTCCGAGGGAGTGGCTCGTGCTCGCGCCGGTCGACGAGGTCGGGCGCAGGCCGCTGCGCCCCGACGCCGTGCTCCTGCGCTGGATCGCTCCGCCGGACGCGCCCGCGCCAGAGGCCGGCCAGGCGGTCCTCGGCGAACTGGGCCAGGAGCAGCGCTGGGAGGCGCGTGGCGCGAACGAGCGCGGGGAGCTGCCGGGTGCCATCGGCTACGCCTACGCGAAGGTGGAGGTCGCACGGCGCGAGGTGCGCCTCGCCCGCGTGGATCGCGCGACGACGTTCTACCTGAACGGCGCGCCCTTCGCCGGAGATCGCTACGGCCTCGGCTTCGGGGGTGTCCCCGTCGTGCTGGAGGCGGGGGTGAATCACCTGTTCGTGACCGGCGCGCGCGGCGCGCCGAGCGTGCAGCTGCTCGACGTGGAGCCCGGGCTCATGCACGGTGCGTGGGACGACACGCTCCCCGACCTCGTCGCCGGGGAGGCGCCGCGCGGCGCGCTCGGCCTGCAGCTGCTCAACGCAGCCGAAGCCGCGACGGGGCCGCTCTGGATCGAGGCCCGCGGCCCGGGCGTGAGCGCCGGACCCGTGCGCTACGAAGGTCTCTCTGCCCTCGGCGTGGATCAGTTCGCGCTCGTGCTGAGCGGAGCTGGGCCGGGCGCGGACGCGCCGAGCACCGTCGAGGTCGAGGTGGGTGTGCGCACGGGGAGCGCCTCGGGTGAGCCAGTGCTGACCTTCCCCGTGACGCTCACGGTGCGGCGGCCAGGCGCGCCCGTGCTGCGCACCTACGTCTCCGGCGTCGACGGTTCCGTGCAGCGCTACGCCGTCGTGCCGCCGGCTGCGCCGCGGGACGGCGAGTCCGCGCCATCTGCGAGCCTGGTGCTCAGCCTGCACGGCGCGGGCGTGACCGCCTGGGGGCAGGCATCGTGTTACGCGCAGCGTCCCGGCGTCTGGGTGGTCGCGCCGGAGAACCGGCGTGCCTACGGCTTCGACTGGCAGGACTGGGGACGGCGGGACGCCTACGACGTCCTCGCGCTCGGCCTCGCCGAGAGCGGCGTCGCTCGTGGTCGCGTGCACGTCACCGGGCACTCGATGGGCGGGCACGGCACGTGGCACCTCGCCGCGAACGACGCGGACGGCTTCGCCAGCTGCGCGCCGAGCGCCGGCTGGGCGAGCTTCGATAGCTACGGCGGACGCCCCGAGGGGGAGCTGCGCGCGCTGTGGCACGCGGCGGACGGAACGTCGCAGACGCTCGCGCTGATCGACAACCTGCGCCAGCTGCCGGTCTACGTGCTGCACGGGACAGCGGACCGCAACGTGCCCGCTCGCGAAGCGCTGAAGATGATGGACGCCTTGACGGAGGCCGGCGGGACCTTCGAGGCGCACTTCGAGGGGGGCGCTGGGCACTGGTGGGGGAACCGCTGCGTCGACTGGCCGCCGCTGTTCGACTTCTTCGCCGCGAACGAGATCCCCGCCGCGCCGGCGGCGATCGACTTCACGACCGTCGCGCCCCGGGTGGATGCGGCGCACCACTGGGTGCGCGTCGAGCAGCCGCGGCACTACGGCGCCCCGGTGCGCGTGCGCGGCGAGTGGAGCGCCGACGAGCGCAGCGCGACGCTCACCACCGAGAACGCCCGGCTGCTCGCGGTCGACCTCGACCTCGCGACGCTCACCCTCGACGGCCAGGAGCTCACGCTCGGCGAGGGCATGCGGCCGCGCTGGTTCCGGTGGAGCGCCGGATCGTGGAGCGCCGCGGCGAGCGGTCCGCAGCCCTTCGAGAAGCGCGCCGCCCGTTCGGGGACGCTGAAGAGCGCCTTCGACCGCAACTTCCTGATGGTGGTCGGCACGCGCGGCGACGATGGTGAGGACGTGGCGCTCCTCGATCGGGCGCGCTACGACGCGGGCGCGTGGCGCTACCGCGGCAACGGCCGGGCGGAGATCTGGACGGACGAGGAGTTCCTCGCGCGCGAGGCCTCTACGGTCGGCCGCAACCTGATCCTCTACGGCAACAGCGAGACCAACGGGGCCTGGGGCGCGGCACTGTCGAGCGACTGTCCGATCCAGGTGACGCGCACGGGCGTGCGGCTCGTCGCCGACGGCGTCCCCCGTGAGCTCGAGGGAGACGGCCTTGCCTGCGCGTTCGTGCGGCCGCGCCTCGGACAGCCCGAGGCTCTGGTGGGCGTGTTCGCGGACACGAGCCCGGGCATGAGCCGCTTGGCCAGCCTGCTCGCCCCGTTCGTCAGCGGCGTCGGCTACCCGGACTACGTCGTCTACGACGCGCGCATCGCGTCCGCAGGCGACGGCGGCGTGCGGGCCGCGGGCTGGTTCGACTGGGACTGGCGTCTTCGCGCACTCGCGTTGCGCTGACGGAGCAAGCGCCGCGGGTGCTCACTCGAACAGAGCGGCGAGGCGCTTCTTCTGCTTCTTGTGCTTCGTGCCATCGAGCAGCGCCGCCTCGAGCTCCTCGAACGTGTAGTAGCGCACGCGATTCACGCGCAGCCGTTCGTCCGCTTCGTCCAGCGCATCGATGGCGTCCCCGATCGCGCGCGGGCCGACCTCGTCGTGCACGGCGAAGAGCCGCGCCAAGACGGCATCACGACTCGCGCCACCGGGCGCCGTGTCCTTCAGCCTCTCGCGCTCGGCGGTGAGGGAGCGCCAGCGGACGTCCCTGCAGTCCGCGAGCCAGGCGGGCGGCGCCTTGGAGCCTGCGAGGTGCTCGACGATCACGACGCCCGTGTAGTGCGCCCAGGCGTGATGGTCCTGTTCATCGGTCCGATGGCCCCACATCGCGACGACGTGCCCGAGCTCGTGGCACAGACCGTAGAACAGGAACTTGCCGTCCGCGGTGGGGGAGCGCAGCCGCTCGTCATCGATGACGGGGAAGTCGATCTCGCTGTGCCAGGGGTACTGCGGCGCGAAGTGTGGGGGCCGCGTGATCTCTTCCTCGAGGTGAACGCGCACGCGCAGCTTCTTGCCCGGGACCTTGCTGTACTCGTCGAAGCCGAAGACCTCGTCGTACGCAGCGAGCACGTCTTCGAGCACGTTGGCGAAGTGGGTGAGGTAGGCCTCGTCGAGACCGCCCTCGCCGAAGAGCAGCACGTGCTCGCGGCCAAGCGCGACGCCGAGCTCTTCCGCTTGCTGCGGATCGAGCTCAGCCAGTCGCTCGCGGCAGCGGTCGAAGTCCACCACGCTGGCGAGGTCCAGCGCGGCTCGCGCGCAGCGCGAGAGGTTCGCGGGGAGGGCGTCGCCGCTCTTCAGCTCGAGGAGGTTCTCCAGCGCGAGGCGGGCCTTCTTGGGGAGTCGCTCGCGCAGCTCGTCCTCGCTGTTCGCTTTCGGCTTGTTCGCCTGAGCCTCGTTGAGGGCTTCGACGGCGTCGACGTACGTCTCGGCCAGGGAGTCGGAGCGGTCGGGGGCGACGGGCGCCGGGCAGAACAGCATGGCCGAGAGCAGGAGCGTGCGCATGGGGCCAGGGGTGGGA
>CAYGST010000282.1:0-6627 GCA_964352415.1 uncultured Planctomycetaceae bacterium
GTGATGCAGGTCCACGCGAGCCGCGGCTGTCAAAACAGCTGCACCTACTGCTCCGTCGGCCTGATGAAGGAGGAGTGGGTCAGCGGCAAGGGCGACAAGTTCAACCGCACGAAGTCGGTGGACTACCTGTGCGAGGAGATGAACGACATCCTCGCGCGCTACCCGAGCTTCCGGATGGTCAACTTCGGCGACGCGGCGCTGAACATGCAGCGCGGCTGGCTCGACGAGTTCGCCGATAAGTGGCCCAAGCAGGTCGGTCTGCCGTTCGCCTGCAACATCAACATCAACTTCCTCAACGAGGACGACATCATCAACCTGAAGCGGGCGGGCTGTGTCTCCGTCCAGTTCGGGTTGGAGTCGGGCAACGAGGACGTTCGCCTGCGCGTCTACAAGAAGGGCTACACGGACAAGATCGTCTACAGCATCCCGGCGCTCCTGCGGAAGCACAACATCAGCTTCCGCACGAACAACATCATGGGCTCACCGGCGGAGACGATCGACGACATGTACGAGACGGTGAAGCAGAACCGGGACATCAAGCCCGCGGGTTGCACCGTCCTGATCTACCGCCCGTTCCGCTCGACGGTCCTCGGCCGCGAGGACTTCGACCTCAACCGCGTCGAGTTCGGCAAGGACATCGGTCCGTCGATCCACTCGGACTCGCAGATGAAGCGCGACGACCTCGACGAGGTCGTGAACCTTCAACGGCTGTTCAACATCGCCGTGTACGTCCCGGGCGGGCTCTCGCTGGTCAAGCGCATGGTCCACATGCGCCGCAACTTCGCGTTCGACTCCGTCGGGCTCGGCTTCCTCTGGTACCAGCACGCCGTCGTCTCGGGCTACGGCATGGTCGACGACTTCAAGCTGGGCTTGAAGAACCTCAACCAGATCTTCGGGCGCAAGTCCGGCGGAACGCACCAGTATGGTAAGACCCGACTGGTGGACACGATGGACATCGGCAACGACGCCGCCGTCTGAGCGCCGCGGGTCGCCACCGCTCGCGGCGTTGCCCGGAAGCACCGGGCGCAACGGCGGACGGAACGGGAGACGAAGGATGCGGACCGCGTTGACTAGGCGCCTCGTGCTGGCGCTCGTGTTCGGCTCGTTGGCGGGCGTCGCTGCTTCGTTCGCGATGCAGGCGCCGGCCGAGCCGGAGCTCGTGCACGTGGTGCTCCTGCACACGAACGACGTCCACGGTCAGGTGCAGCCGCGTCCGGCGACCTGGCTCGATCGTGAGGATCCGCCGCTGATCGGCGGGCTCCCGCGCATCGCGGCCTACGTGAACTCGGTGCGGCAGCAGGCTGCGGCCGAGGGCGCGGGGGTCCTGCTCGTCGATGGTGGTGACTGGTACCAGGGGACGCCCGAGGGCCTGATCGAGCAGGGCCGAGGCTACGTCCACGCGCTGTCGAAGGTCGGCTACGACGCGCTGGCGGTGGGCAACCACGAGCTGGACCACGGCGTCCCCCCGCTGACCGAGATGATCGCGAGCTTCGAGCTCCCCGCGCTCTCGGCGAACGTCTACCTCGAGGAGGGCGGCGAGCGCGTGCCGTGGTGCCAGCCGTGGCGCGTCGTCGAGGTCGCCGGGCTGCGCGTCGGCATCGTCGGGCTCCTGACCACGTCGACGCCTTCGATCACGCACAGCGACGCGAGCGCGCTCCACTTCCAGGATCCGGGCGAGGCGCTGACCGTCGCTCGCGCGGCGCTCGCGGGCAAGATCGACTGGGTCCTGCCGATCACGCACCTCGGCGTGCAGGCCGATCGGAGGCTGGCGAAGGCGCACCCCGACCTGCCCGTCATCGTCGGCGGCCACAGCCACACCTACCTGAAGAAGGGCGTGGTGCAGGGCGAGACGCTCATCCTTCAATCGGGTTCGAAGGGCTCCGCCGTCGGTCGCCTCGACCTGTGGTTCGATGCGCAGACGCGCGAGCTCGAGCGCACGGCCTACACGATGGTCGATCTGCTCCAGGTGCCCGTGGCGGGGACGCGGAACGAGGAGCTCGAGGAGATCTGCGAGACCCTGGTGCGCCGTAGCGAGAAGGCGATGGGCGAGGTCGTCGGCGAGCTGCTCGAGCCGCTCGAGCGCAACTTCCGCCGCACGCACTCCTCGCCGGCGGGGAACTTCATCGCGGACGCGATGCGCGCCGCGCTCGGGGCGGACGTTGCCGTCCAGAACCGCGGGGGCATCCGCTGCGATCTGCCCAAGGGGCCAGTCACGCGGCGCAGCCTGTTCGAGCTGCAACCGTTCGGAAACCACCTCGTGCTGCTAGAGCTCTCCGGCGATGACCTCGTCGATCTTGTGCGCGCGAGCGTCGAGGGGACGGCGCACACCGGGCTCGAGGTCAGCGGCATGACGATCCTCTGGTCCGAGGACGACGCGCAGGGCTACCAGCTCATCGGACTCGAGGTCGCGGGTGAAGCCGTGGACCCGAAGCGCAGCTACCGCCTCGCCACGAACAACTTCCTCGCGGGTGGGGGTGACGGCTACGATCTCCTGAAGGAGCAGCGCGTGGTCCGCGAGGACCCCCGACTCCTGCGCGAGCTGCTCGAGGCACACTTCAGGGCCGTGAAGCAGGTCGAGCTCCCGAAGGACGACCGCTACCGCATGACCACTCCGTGATCGCACTCCTGCTCACCTTCGCCGCGGCCCCCGTGCCGCACTTCGCCGCTGCGCCCGCCGTTGCTGCCTTCGCGCAGGACCTCGACGACCTCGAGTCGAAACTGCGCTCCGAGGACGAACGCGAACGCCGCGAGGCCGTGCAGGGGCTCGTGGAGCTCGGCAGCGAGGAGGCCTGGGACCTCGTGCTCGACGCGCTCGAGGATCCGATGGGCCAGGTCGCCGACGAGGCGCAGCTCGCGCTGCCCGGTCTGCCGATCCCGCTCTGGCCCGAGCTCGGTGGCAAGCGCGGCCTGAAGTCGAAGAAGGACCACGTGCCGCTGCGCGTCGCGGAGGCCCTCGGCCGCTTTCCGGAAGCGCTCGACGAGCAGGTCTTTGTCTCCGCGCTCGACCACAAGGATCCGGACGTCCGGCGCAGCGTGCTCTGGAGCTGCGAGCGCCTCGGCTACCGCAAGGAGCTGTCGTCGCGGAACGACAAGGTCGTCGACGCCATCCGCGCGCTGGCCTCCAAGGACAAGGTTCCCGCCGTGCGCGCCCAGGCGCTCGTCGCGCTGGCCACCCTCGATCCCGGCGCGATCCAGCCGCTCGCGCTCGAGTTCGCGCTGGCCAAGGACGCGGTCATGCGCGCGGCGGCCGCGGAGATGATCCAGTACCTGCCGGGGGCGCGCCGGCTCTCGAGCGCGCAGTGGGCGCGCCAGGACCCCGCCTTCGTCGTTCGCCTGCGCGCGTACGACGCCGTCGCCGGTCTCGGAGAGCGCGCAGGGGTCGCGTTCCTGGTCGAGTCCCTTGGGCTCGAGACGCAGCTGCGCCTGCGCTGGCGACTGGTCGAGCAGCTGCGCGGGAGCAGTGGCCTGAAGCACGGCCTCGACGAACGGCCGTGGAAGGAGTGGCTGGAGCGCCTGCCCGAGGACTGGACGCCCGAGCGGAGTGGCGAGGAGAGCGAGCTCGGCGACGAGGGCACCGCATCCTTCGCCGGTCTGCCCGTGCTCTCCGACCGCGTCAGCTTCCTGATCGACTTCTCGGGGTCGATGTGGCAAGAGCGCGACGGGAAGACGCGCAAGGAACGAGTCGACGCCGAGCTGCGCACTGCGCTCGAGCGCCTCGATCCGGAGGTGAAGTTCAACCTGCTGCCCTTCGCGGCCCGCGTGCTCCAGTGGCAGAAGTCGCTGACGGGCGCCCGTCCGCGCGAGGTGCAGAAGGCGCTCAAGTGGTTCGAGTCCTGCAAGGAGAGCGGCACCGGCGACTACTGGAGCGCGATGGTGCAGGCGCTCGCCGAGCCCGGGATCGACACCATGATCGTCCTGGGCGACGGCGCGCCCAGCGGTGGACACCGCTGGAACATCGGCTTGCTGAAGGAGCTCTGGCGACACGAGAACCGCTTCCACGGCGTGGCCGTCGACGCGCTGCTCATCGGCGCCAAGGGCCGCGTGCGCAGCGGCTGGATCGAGCTCTGCGAGACCAGCGGCGGCCGCGTCCTCGACGTCGAGCTTTGAGGGCGAGCATGCAAGTCGTCCAGTTCCGCCAGCACGGCGGTCCCGAGGTCCTCGAGCTCGTCGAGCGTCCCGTCCCCGAGCCCGGCCCGGGAGAGGTGCTCGTGCGCGTGCTGGCCGTGTCGCTCAATCACCTCGACCTGTGGGTGCGCCGCGGCCTGCCGGGCATCCCGGTCGAGCTGCCGTTCGTGCCCGGCACGGACGCGGCGGGGGAGATCGCGGCGGTCGGCGACGGCGTCGATGGCCTGAGCGTGGGGCAGCGCGTGCTCGTGCTGCCCGGCGTGTCGTCCGGCACGTCCGAGTTCGACCTGCGCGGCGACGACCACCTCTCCGCCGACTACGAGGTGCGCGGCGAGCACTTCGACGGTGTGAACCGCGAGTACATGAACGTCGAGGCGCGCCACGTCCTGCCGCTGCCCGACGGCCTCGATCCCGAAGTCGCGGCCGCGGTGCCGGTGACCTGGATCACCGCCTGGGCCATGATCGTCGAGCGCGCGCAGCTGCGCGCGGGCGAGACCGTGCTCGTGCTCGCGGGCTCGAGCGGCGTCGGCTCGGCCGGGATCCAGATCGCCCGCGAGCTCGGCGCGCGCGTCCTCGCGACAGCGGGCAGCGACGCCAAGCGCGCCTTCGCCACCGAGATGGGCGCGCACGAGGTGCTGGATCACCACGACCCGGACTGGCCGAAGCGCGTCAAGACGCTGACCGAAGGCCGCGGCGTGGACGTCGTCTTCGAGCACGTCGGCCCGGCCACCTGGAACGGAGCGATGCGCTCGCTCGCGCGCAACGGACGGCTCGTGACCTGCGGCGGAACGACCGGCCCGAAGGTCGAGGTGCTCCTCCCGCACCTGTTCATGAAGAACCTCTCGCTGCTCGGCTCGACCATGGGGCCGCGACGCGCATTCCCCGCGATCCTCGAGAAGGTCGCGAGCGGCGCCTACCGCCCGCCGATCGAAGCGGTGCTCCCGCTCTCGCGCATCGCCGAGGCCCACGGGCGGCTCGAGGCGGGCGGGGTGATCGGAAAGCTGGTGCTGCGTCCGGGGAGCTGAGGCCCGAAAAAGCTCTGCCGCCGGGCTCGAAATCTCGCTCCGGTTGAATCGCAGGACGCTCCCCGGGTAGAACCCGCCTTCGCTTCGCGGCATCGCAGCTGGCTTCCTGCTCGCCCGAGGTCCCCGAATTCGCATCCCGCACTCTGGAGGAGATCCATGACCGAGCAAGATTGGGCCGACGAGCCCGCCGTCCCGCCGAAGAAGAAAGGCCTGCCCGGATGGGTCCTGTTCTGTGGCGCGGGCTGCCTGATCCTGATGGTCCTCGGCGCGATCGGCGCCTACTTCGCGGTTGATCAGATCAAGCAGGCCATGGATCCCGAAGTGCAGTGGGCGCGACTGGAAGAGTCGCTGCCGATGGATGAGCGCCCGCCGGAGCTGAACATGATGTTCGGCATGCCGGTCGGACTCGACATGTGGATGATCTCCGACAGCCGCGGCTACATCGCCGCGGTCTACGACTTCGGTGAGTCCGAGTCGGAGAGTCGTGACGAGATCTTCAGCCCGGACTTCACCGGAGGCGGTGTCCCCGGCATGAATCAGATCGAGGATCCCGAGCTCGGCGAGGTCGTGGTTCAGGGTCGCACGCTGTCGCTGGTTCGCCTGCTGAACACCGGGGGATTCAACCCGGGCGGCAACGAGGAAGTGAGCGGCGACAGCGCGGCCTGCTTCGTCGACCTGACCCAGGAAGGCGATCCTGGCTTCATGATGCTGTTCCTCATGCGCAACCCGGCCGCCGACAAGGAGCTCGCGCTCGAGCCGATTCCTGACGACGCCATCCAGGAGTTCCTGCGTCCCTTCTCGATCGGTCCCGACCGCGAGGTCTACGTCGCGCCCGAAGGCACCGGCCCCGACAAGGGCATCAAGGGCATGATCGACGACATGGAGAAGGTCGAGAAGGTCGAGACGCCCGCTGAGGACGGCGAGTAGCGCCGCACGGCGGGCCAGTGACGAGCGAGGCTCCCACCGTTCCGGCCAAGACGGCCGGCAGCACGCTGCCGGCCGTCTTCGGCGTGGGGGCGGGCCTGCTCCTGATCGCGGCGTGCACCCTGGTCGTCGTGCTCTTCGGCTGGCGCACGACGCCGGCAGGTCAGGAGCTCGGCGCGCGCTACGATCTCGCCGACCTGCCGTTCGAGTTCGCGCTGCACGACGACGTGTTCCTGCTCCCGAGCGGAGAGCGGGTGTTCTTGCTGCGGCCCGCACAGAGCGAGGCGCCCGCGGCGGACGACGTCACGGAGGTCGTCCTCGACGCGGCCGCCGAAGTGGCAACCTCCGATGCAGACGGAGCCTCCGACGCGGCGGAAGGCTCGGACGCGGACGACTTCGCCGTCGACTGGTCAGCCGTCACGCCGACGGCGACAGGCGAGCCGCCCTCCGAGCTGTTCCTCGTGCAGTACCCGCTCGATCTCGGCGGGTCGGTGATCGCCTCGCAGTTCCGCTCGCTCGAGTGGCGCGACCTGTCGCTGATCGAGTCCGATGG
>CAYGST010000283.1:0-6617 GCA_964352415.1 uncultured Planctomycetaceae bacterium
ATCAGGAACGGCAGGAGCACGAAGCCGGCCTCCTCGCGCTCGCGCAGCTGGTCGGCGAGGTGCGCGCGATCGACGGGGTCGTGGAGGTGGCGGGGACGCCGCGGCGCAGCGAGGCCGGCTTCGTGCTCCTGCCGTTCCTGATGGACCCGCGTGGCTCCCTCGCCGATGCGGCGCTGTTCGACGACGCCGTGGCTGCCGCACGCGCGGGAGGCTGGCCGGAGGCCGAGGTCACGGGGCTCGCGGTGCGCATGGCGCGCGACTCGAACGACCTGATGCGCGGCGCGCGCAACGGCCTGGCCTTCACGCTCCTCGCTCTGTGGCTGGTCATGGCGATCGGGCTGCGGTCCTGGCGGCTCGGTCTTCTGGGGCTCGTTCCGAACGCGCTCCCGCTGCTGGTCATCAACGGGAGTCTCGCCGCTCTGGGCGCGCCGATGACCGTGGCCTCGACGATGATCGGCACGGTGATGCTCGGGCTGGTCGTCGACGACACGATCCACTTCCTGCATGCGTTCGAGCACGCCCGCGGCGAGCGGCTGCGGCGCGTGGCGCGGACCTTCCTCGCCGTTCGCCGCCCGATCGTGATCACGACCGTCGTGCTCTCGGCCGGCTTCGCCGTGACGATCGTGGGGGATCTGCGGCCGACGCGCGAGTTCGGCGCGCTGGCGGTGGGGACGCTCGCGCTCGCCGTGTTCGCGGACCTGACGCTCCTGCCTGCGTTGCTCCTGGGCAAGCGGCGCCCGCTGGAGGACTGAAGCGGCCGGACGCGCGCGCTACTCGCCGTCGCGCTCGGCCATGCGGCGCTGGATCTCGGCGAGGAGCTCCTTCGGCCCGGGAACCTCGGGCACGGCCGCGATCAGCTTGCGAGCCCAGTCGTCGGCGAGCTCGAGCTGGTCCTGCTCGAGGTAGAACGTCGCGAGCGCGTACAGGAAATCCGCCTCGCCGGGCGCGACGGCCGAGGCGCGCTGGAGCGCGGTCTCGGCCTCTCCGATGCGGCCGGCCTGCAGGAGCGCGAGCCCGTGGTTGTAGTGCACCCGCGGGCGGTTCGGCATGAGCCGCGCGGCCTCGCCCAGCGCGTCTGCGCTGCCTTCGAGGTTCCCCATCTCGGCCCGCAGGAGGCCGAGCGAGTAGCGCAGCTCGCCCTCGTTCGGTGACTGCGCGATCGACTCGAGCAGCAATCGCTCACCGCTCGCCGCGTCGCCCGTGGTCGACATCAGGTTGACCAGGTTGAACACGGCGGGGAGGAAGCCGGGGTCCAGCGCGAGCGCCTTGCGGTAGGAGGACTTCGCGGCCGTGCGGCGCCCGCGGCGCTCCTGAACGACGCCGAGGTTCAGCCAGGCGAAGGGGGCGTCGGCGTTGGCGCGCTGCATGGCCTCGAACTCGGCGAAGGCCGCCGCGAAGTCGGCGGTCTGGGCTTCGTCGAGCTTCGCCTCGGGCGCGCCGGCGAGCACCTGCGCCGCCTGCACGCGGACCTGGCGACTCTCGTGGACGAGCAGCGGAGGGATCACCGCGACGAGCAGCTGCTCCGGCGCTCCCTGCAGGGCGCTGAGCGCCGAGGCCAGCACGAGGGGCGAGGGGTCCCCGCCCATCACGATGCCCGCCGCGGCCTGCATCACGGACTGCGAGCCCGGCGGCATCAGCTCGAGCGCGGTGGCGCGCACGATCGGCGGCGTCTCGTCGTCCAAGGGCAGCGCGAGGAGCGCCTGGAACAGCTCCGGCGGGCTCGACTCCGTGACGCCGAGGGCGAGGCCGTAGTGGAACTCGGGTCCCTCGCCGGTCCACTCGCGGACCGCCTCCGCGGCCCAGACCGGCGACTGGTCGTCGTGGCAGCCGTTGCACGCGTTCGGCGTCCCGAGCACGAGGGAGAGGTCCGGGCGCGGGATGCGCAGGCTGTGGTCGCGGCGCGGGTCGATCACCATGTAGGTGGTCTCCGGCATGTGACAGCTCACGCAGCGAGCGCCCTCCGAATCCGCCGGGTGGTGGTGGTGCGTCTGGTCGTCGTAGCGCTTCGCCTGCAGGGTCGGGAAGCGGTCGTGCGGCGGCTGCGTCGAGTGGCACTGCGTGCAGACCGCGTCGCCGGGCATCCACTGGTCGAGGCTGTGCGGGTCGTGGCAGTCGATGCAGCCCACGCCCTTCATGTACATCTTGCTCTGCAGGAAGGAGCCGTGGACGTACACCTCCTCGTCGATCTGGCCGTCCGCGTGATAGAGGTCCGACGTGATCCGCGCGAGCAGGTAGTCGTCGTCGAACGGGGCGCCGGGGACGTGGCTGTTCGTGACGGCCGTGCGCCGCGCGTGGCACGGAGCGCAGGTGTTCATGACCGCTTCCTGGTCCGCCTTGCGCACGTCGTGGGCGAAGCCCGTCGGCGCGTCCTCGGGGCGCGCGCCGCCCCAGCGCTGGGCGAGGGCGACGTGCTCGGAGCCGGGCCCGTGACAGGCCTCGCAGCCGACGTCGAGGTCCTGCCAGGTCGTCGCGTAGGTGTCGGTCTGCGCGTCGTAGTTCTTCTCGAGGAAGGTCGAGTGGCAGTCGGCGCACTGGTGGTTCCAGCTCTGGAAGCGGCCGGTCCAGTGGTAGGCGTCGTCCGACGGAATGCGCAGGTCCGGGTTCAGGTCGAACCAGCGGCCGCTCTTCGCGTCCCAGGCGATGTCGAGGCACTGCAGCCGTCCGCCGGGGAACGGGACGAGGTACTGCTGCAGCGGGTCGACGCCAAAGGTGTAGGTGACCTGGTAGTCGTGCAGCTCTCCGTCTTGGCCCTCGGCGTTGACCCAGAACTCCTCACCCTGGCGGAAGAAGCGCGTGGTCCGGCCCTGGTTCTCGTAGACGACGTCCGCGAAGTCGCCGAGGACCGTCGCCTCGGTCGCTTCCTGCATCGCGAGGTCGTGGTGCGAACCCTGCCAGCGCTCGCTGATCTCCCCGTGGCACTGCGCGCAGGCCGCGCTCGTCAGGTACTCGCCGTCGCCGCGTGGACCCGAGCTCGTCGGGCGGCCCGCGCTGGACGCGCTGAACTCGCTCGAGCCTCCGCAGGCGACGAGGACCAGGGGGAGGGCGAGGCAGACGGACGTGACGAAGGGGTGGCGCATCATGGAAGCGGCCCGCCGCTCGGGGAGAGGGCGGGCCGCCAGCATACCGGGTCGAGGGGGCGCGGGGCCCGCTCGCAGTGCTCGTGTCGCGCCGCCACCAGGGGGGAGCAGCGCGCTGCGCTCAGGCGCTCTCGCTCTTGGCGTCCTCGTCGTGCGGCGCGTGACGGATGTCCTGGGCATCGACCATGAAGACGACGTCCTCCGCGATGTTCGTGGCCATGTCGCCGATGCGCTCGACGGCGCGGGAGACCGAGAGCAGCGCCACAGCGAGCTCGACGGATTCGGAGTCCGCCTTCATGCGCGGGATCAGGATCTCGAAGTGCGAGCGGTTCATCGAGTCGATCTCGTCGTCGCGCTCGAGCACGCGGCGAGCGAGCGCCGAGTCCTGCTGGACGAAGGCGTTCAGCCCGTCGTGCAGCATGCTCGCCGTGACGGTCATCATCGCCTCGATCTTCATCGGCTCGCCGATCGGGGGCTGCTCGACGATGTAGAGCAGCCGGTCGGCGATCGAGGTCGTGAGGTCGCCGATGCGCTCGAGGTCGTTGACGATGCGCATGGCCGAGGTCACGAAGCGCAGGTCACCGGCGACGGGCTGATGCAGGGCCAGCAGCTTGAGGATCTCGTCGTCCGTCTCGAGCTGGAGCGTGTTGATGCGCTCCTCGGTCTCGGTGATGCGGCGGGCGGGGACCTCTTCCTGGCGCTGGTAGGCCTGGCTCGCGAGGCCCAGCGCCTCTTCGGCGAGGGCGCCCATGGCGAGCACGTGGCGCTTGATGCGCTGGAGGTCCCGGTGGAGGTGGTCGGTCATGGAATCAGCCGAAGCGCCCTGTGATGTAGTCCTCGGTCTTCTGGTTGCTCGGCTGCGTGAACAGCTTGCTGGTCTCATCGACCTCGATCAGCTCGCCCTGGTACATGAAGGCCGTCCGGTCGGCGATGCGGCCCGCCTGCTGGAGGTTGTGGGTCACGATCGCGACGGTGTAGTGCTCGCGCAGCGTCCGGATCAGCTCCTCGATGCGCCCCGTGGCGATCGGGTCGAGGGCCGAGCAGGGCTCGTCCATCAAGAGGACCTCGGGCGACATCGCCAGGCTGCGCGCGATGCACAGGCGCTGCTGCTGGCCGCCGGAGAGGGACAGCGCCGACTGGTCGAGCTTGTCCTTCGTCTCGTCCCAGATGGCCGCCTCGATGAGGCAGCGCTCGACGAGCTCGTCGTAGTCGCCCTGGTAGCCCGCCATCTTCGGGGCCCAGGTGATGTTGGCCCGGATCGACTTCGGGAAGGGGTTCGGCCGCTGGAACACCATGCCGATGCGCTGGCGCAGCTGAACCGGATCGACGCTCGAGTCGTAGATGTCCTCACCGTCGAACAACACGGAGCCCTCGAGGCGGCAGCCATCGATGAAGTCGTTCATCCGGTTGAAGCTGCGCAGGAGCGTGCTCTTGCCGCAGCCGGAGGGCCCGATGATCGCCAGGACCTCGCGCTCGGGGACCTGCAGGTCGACCTCTTTGACCGCAGCCGTGTCGCCGTAGTAGATCGATACCTTTTGGGTCTGCAGGACTCCCTTGACGGTCATCGGCTGGGGCGGTTCCTTCGAGAGGGTCATGAGATGCGAGAGCGCTCGGCGCGGTTGCGCAGCAGGACGACGAGTGCGTTCATGCCGAGGAGCACGGCCAACAGCACGATGATCCCGGCCGCGGCGACCGAGTGGAAGTCGGCCTGGGGGCGGCCGGCCCAGTTGAAGATCTGGATCGGCATCGTGGTGAACTGATCGTACACGCCCGCGGGGGTGAAGGCGACGTAGGTCAGCGCACCCATCATGATCAAGGGGGCCGTCTCGCCCAGCGCTCTCGAGATCGACAGCACGACACCCGTCAGAATGCCGGGCAGCGCGGCGGGCAGGACGTGGTGGCGGGTGCACTGCCAGCGAGTCGAGCCGAGACCGTAGGCGGCTTTCCGCAGCGAGTCGGGGACGGCGCGCAGCGCTTCACGGGTCGCGATCGTCAGCACGGGCAGGACGAGCAACGACAGAGTGCACGCACCGGCGAGCACCGAGCGCCCGAACGGCAGCTGGATGCCGAGGAAGTAGTGGGGGTCCGTCGTCTCCTGGAACATGCGCACGAAGGCGATCAGCCCGAGCATGCCGTAGAGGATCGAGGGGACGCCGGCCAGGTTGGCGATCAGGAGCTCGATCAGCTTCTGGAAGCGCGACTCCCCCGAGTACTCCTCCAGGTAGACCGCGCCGGCGACCCCGATGGGGACCGTGATCGCGGTCGTCAGCCCGATGACCCACAGGCTGCCCCAGAAGGCGGCCTTGAAGCCGGCCATCTCGGGCTTGCGCGAGGGAAAGCGGTCCAGGAAGTCCATCGTGAGCCAGGGCAGGCCTTCGATCAGGACGCCGGAGATGAGGACGGCGAGCGCGATGAATCCGATCGAGGTCGCGCCGACGGTCATCAGCCGGAAGGCTCGATCGCGCCGCTGGCGACGGGCGATGTTGTTGGGGAAGAGTTCGGAGCGCTTCACGCGTAGGCCTGCCGGTAGCGGCGCTTGATCCAGAAGGACAGGAGGTTGATGCCGAGCGTCATGACGAAGAGCGTCAGCCCGACCGCGAAGATCGACAGGTAGGCGGGGGTACCCGCGGGGGTGTCGCCCATGGAGACCTGCACGATGTAGCCGGTCATCGTCTGGATCGACTCGAGCGGATTCAGCGTCAGCTGCGGCGTTGCGCCGGCGGCCATGGTCACGATCATGGTCTCGCCGAGGGCCCGGCCGATGGCCAGGACGTAGGCGGCGAGGATGCCGGACAACGCGCCGGGGTAGACGACTCCGACCGTGACCTCGCGTTGCGTCGCGCCGAGGCCGTAGCCCGCTTCCCGGAGCGATCGCGGGACGGCTCGCATCGCATCGTCGGAGAGCGAAGCGACCGTCGGGATGATCATGATCGCGACGACGATGCCGGCGGAGAGAGCGTTGAAGACCTCGATGCCGGGGATGATGGCCTTGAGGCCCGGCGTGACGATCGTGATCGCGAAGTAGCCATAGACGACCGTCGGGATGCCGGCGAGCACCTCGAGCATCGGCTTGAGGATCTTGCGCTTTCGGTCGCTGGCGTACTCCGAAAGGTACATCGCGGCCAGACTCCCCACCGGGATCACGAACAGCGCCGCGACGCCCGTGACGAGCAGCGTGCCGCCGATCAGCGGCAGCACCCCGTAATCGCGGGGCACCATCAGCGGCGCCCAGGTCGTCCCCGTCAGGAAGTCGATCGGGTTGACCTCTTCGAAGAACGGCAGCGACTCCTTCAGCAGGATGATGAGGATCGCGAAGCTGGTCAGGATCGAGATGCCCGCGCTCACGCGGAGCCCGCCCTGGATCAGTCGCTCGCGCAGGTCGCGGAAGCGCGGCGTGGCGAAGTTCGGCTCCCGCGCGGACGGCGCGGGGGGGTCGGTCAGGAGCGGCGGAACGCGCCTCGCCCGGCTCTCGGTCTCGGTGACGGACTTCACGTTCGGAGTCGACTCCTGATCGCCGGGGGCCTTGAGCATGGGGTGGGG
>CAYGST010000284.1:0-6570 GCA_964352415.1 uncultured Planctomycetaceae bacterium
GGCACGTCGATCGGCTGCGCTACTACCGGGAGCACCATGGGCTCGTCGGCGCGCGCGGGGGTCGGGGACGTCGTGGCGGGCATGGCTCAGCTGCGCAGGAAGCTCGCGAAGGCGCGCGTCAGCGGCGCGCTCGGCTCCGCGGCGCCGCCGAGGGTACGACGCCAGGCGTTGCGCGCCCACCAGTCCACGAAGGTCCAGCCGACGACCAGTTTGACCCACACCGCGCCGACGAGCCCATGGTGCTCCCGGTAGTAGCGCAGCCGATCGACGTGCCAGCGCTCCACGAAGTCCGGCCGCAGAGCCGTGCTCGCACCCTCGTGGTGCACGATGCGCACCTCCGGCAAGTACGCCAGGCGTCCGCCCGCACGCGCCAGCCGCAGGCACCAGTCGACGTCGTTGAAGAACAGCTCGAGGCGCTCGTCGAAGAGCCCGACCGTCTCCCAGGCGTCGCGCCGCAGCAGCCAGCAGGCGGCGGGCGGCTGCACGTCCTCGCGACGCGTTTCGTGATCGAAGTCCGCGAGCTTGTAGCGCGCGAGCTCACGCGAGTCCGGCCGCCAGCGCTCGAGCGGCGTACCGAACCAGAGCGCGGTGGCGAGCGATGGAAAGGCCATGCAGCTGCGCTGCAAGCGGCCGCGCCCGTCGATCATGGCGGGCGCAACCAGCGCCAGCTCGGGCTCCGCTTCCAGCGCGGCGAGCAGGGCTCCGATCGCCTGCGCGTCGACCTCGGTGTCCGAGTTGAGCAGCAGCAGTCGCTCGCCCCGCGCCGCGGCCAGGCCGCGGTTCGCGGAAACCGCGAAGCCCCGGTTGCGCTCGTTGACGAGCTGCAAGGCTCCGGGGAACTCCGCCGCGACGAGCTCCCGCGCGCCGTCGGTGCTGCCGTCGTCCACGACGATCAGCTCCGCGTCGAGGGAGAGCTCCGCCAGCGCGGCCTCGACCGACCGCAGGCAGGTGCGCAAGCGATCCGCGCGGTTCCAGACGGGGACGACGACTGACAGCCTCACGCGGGGACGCCCCCCATCTCGCGAACGAGGCGGCGCATCAAGACGTCGACCTCGTGGTCGCGCTCGACGATTCCGCGCAGGCGCTCGCCGAGCGCGTCTCGCCCGGCCTGGTCCTCGTCGAGCAGCGCGGCGAGTTTCGCCGTCAGCCCCTCCACGTCGCCCGGCGCGAAGTACAGCCCATCGCCCTCGTCTCCAAGCTCGCGAAAGAGCGCCGGCGCGGTGTCGTTGCACGAGACGACCGGTCGGCGGCTGGCCATCGCCTCGAGCGTGACCTTGTCCAGGCTGCCCGTCAGGCTCGCGTTGACGACGATCGTCGCGCGCCGGTACCACTCCGGAATCTGCAGGTAGGGAACGGAGCCATGCAGGTGCACGCGGTCCTCGAGCCCGAGCTCGGCGATGCGTCGCAGCACCACCTCGCGGAATCCGACATCGCTGCCGGTCAGGCCGCCACCGACGAGGTCGAGCTCGAGCTCGTGCCCGCGCTCGCGCAGCGCGGCGAGCGCGCCGATCACGCTGAGCGGGTCCTTGCGCGGCGTCAGGCGCCCGACCGACAGCAGGCGCCGCGGCGCCTCATCGGGCGCCGCCCGCTCGGCGAAGTGCGCGCAGTCGATGCCGTGGCCGGTCACGACGCGAGTGGGCGTGTCGACGCGCAGCGACTCGTCGGTCGCGGTGAACGTCTTCTCCACGCAGGTCACCGCCTTGCGCAGACGCGCGTCGACCCCGGCGTGCGTGTACCACAGGAAGCGACCCGCCCCGGCGCGCCGCGCCGGCCCGTCGGCGACGAGCGCGTAGCGCGGCACCATGTGCGCCAGCACCGCGTCGAAGCCGTCCTTCCCGCACGCCTCGCCGAGGATGCGGCGATAGCGCAGGTAGCGCAGCACGCGCCCCTCGCGACCGACCTCGCGCCAATCGACGTTGTCCGGCAGGTCCGAGGTGTCGCCCACCTCGAGGGCCACGACGCGCACCGACTCGCACTCGCGCGCGAAGCCCTGGATCCAGCGCGAAACGAAGCCGAGCACGGCGTCCTGGCGGTCGAGGACCTGCGTCAGGAAGAGCAGCTTCACGCTTGAGGCACTCCCCCGCCCAGACGCGCCCCGCCGGTCGCCTGCGAGCCCTGGTGCTGCTTCGCGACCTGGTGCAGTCCGGCTGCGTAGGTCTCGATGCACGCCCGCCGCTCGAAGCGGCGCACGTCCGCGGACGCCTGGGTGCCGAGCCGGAAGCGCAGCACGTCGTCCTGCAGGATCGGCTGCAGCGAGTCCGCGAGCCCGCGGGAGGTGAAGTCGGTCAGCCTCCCAGCCTTGGAGTCCTGCAGCAGCTCGGTCATCACGCCCACCGGCGTGGAGACGACCGGCGTCCCGCAGGCCATCGCCTCGACGGTCACGCGCGGCCCGCCCTCGCAGGTCGAGGCGCACACGCAGACCCGCGAGCGGCGGTAGATCGAAGCCAGGTCCTCCGGGGTCGCGACCCAGTCGATGAACGAGGTTGTCGCGCCCATCCCGGCGTTCGCGACGCGCGCCTCGAGCTTCTCGCGCATCGGTCCCTTGCCGACGAACAGCGCGCGGTGCGGCGCGCCGCGGCGCCTCAGCATGGCGAGCGCGTCCACGATGCGGTCGAGACCCTTGTTGTTCACGAGGCGACCGACGAACAGGACGTCATGGTCGAACTCCTTGACGTCACGATCGCGGTGGAACACCTCGAGGTCGATGTAGAGCGACGGCAGGACGAGGATCTGCTCATCCGCCACGCCCCAGGAGCGCAACAGCTCCGGCATCTCGATCTGGTTGACCACGCGGAACGCAGGCGTGCGGCTCTTGGCGAAGGCAACGTAGGCGCGTGCGACGAGCTTGTCGAAGCGCTCGCGCAGGTCGGCCGCGACGGGGTGCCCAGGGACGTGGTGCAGCTCGGAGACGTACGGCACGCCGGTCTTCGCCGAGACGATCGCGCTGCCGACGCCGTTGTAGAACCAACCGTAGTCGTGGCTCACGATCAGGTCGTGATCGAAGGCTGCGATCAGCTCCTGCCCCTTCTTCGCGATGTAGCGCACCATCCCGGCGCGCCCGCACTCCGCCGGGTGGAAGTGCACGTTGTCGTGGATCGTGAGGATCTGCGGCGCGCTCGGCGGCCGCGGACAGATCACGTCGATGCGTTCGAACCAGCGCGAGAACTCTTCCTGCATCGAGTAGAAGGGTCCCCGCTCCCCGACGGTGACCTGCCGGTCCCCACTCACCATCAGTAGCTTCATGTCTTCGCTCCGAGTACGGCCTCGTAGACCGCGTGGAGGCGCCGCGCGAGCGCGGGCCCCGAGTACTTCTCGCGCACGCGAACGCGCGCGCGACGACCGACGGCGTCTGCCAGCGCCGGGTCGGAGACGAGCTGATCCAGCCCGTAGGCCAGCTCGTCCGTGTCCTCACCGAGGAAGCCGGTGCGCTCGTTCATGATGAGCTCCCCGACGCCCCCGACGTTCATCGCCACGCACGGCTTGCCCGCCGCGCCGGCTTCGATGAGCGCCACCGGCGCCCCCTCGGAACGTGAAGTGAGCAGCACCCCGTCGAGGTCCGCGAGGACCTCGGGGATGTCCGCGCGCGCACCGACGAGGTGCACGCGTTCCTGGAGCGGTGGCGGCAATGCGCGCACACGCCGCTCCAGGGCCCGCCGCTCGCTCCCGTCACCGACGAAGACGAGCTGCAGCCGAGAGTGCCGCTGGGACAGCATGACGAAGACATCGACCGCCCGCTCGGGGCACTTGACCTCCGCCAGCCTTCCCAGGACGCCCACCACGAAGTCGTTCTCCGAGGCCCCGATGAGACCCCTCAGGGCCCCTGAGCGGCCGTCGACGTCGAGCAGCGGATCGAGGTCGACGCCCGGCGGCACGACCACCAGCGGGGTCTCGCCCGGCACCTCGAGGCGCTGGAGGTCGGCGGCGGTCGCGTGGGCCACGGCGATCAGCGCGTCCGTGCGCGCTGCGAGGCGGCGCTCCAGCCCGACCAGCCGGCGCGAGGTCCACGCGCCGAAGTAGCCCTCGAGCACGTGCCCGTGGAAGCTGTGGACCTTCTTGACGCCGGCCGGAGCCGCGCGCCGGCCGAGCGCGCCCGCCTTCGACGCGTGGGTGTGCAGGACGTCCGGCGCGAACGCGGCGAGCTCGCGCTTCAGCCGCAGGTAGGCGCGCAGGTCACCGACCCCGGTCACGCCGCGGCCGAGGCCCGGAACGCGGACGACGTCGATCCCGCGGCGCGCGAACTCCTCGAACAGATCGCCCTCGCCCGCGTCCGGCGTACCGGCGAAGACGCGCACCTGGGCCCCGAGGCGCGCGAGCTCCGGGTCGGCGCCGAGCGCCTGTCGAGCGGGACCGCCGAGGTTGAGGCGGGTCAGGACGCGGGCGACGCGCACGCTGCAGCTCGGTCCGGGCGCGGCTCGGGCCGCGCGAGGTCGCGGTGGTTCGCCAGCGCATCCGCGACGAGGTCGTCGAGCTCCGCGCTCGGGACGTCGACGCCGAGCCCTTCCAGCCGCGCGAGCTCGGGCTCGCGGTAGTCGACCTCCTCGAAGCTCGCGCCGCAGCTCTGTCGAGGGTCGCGGTACTCCGGCACGGAGCCGCTGCCCGCCAGCGCGCAGACGCGCTCGGCCAGGTTGCGGATCGACGTGCGCGCGCGCCCGCCGAGGTTGAGCGGGCCGCCGGTGACCTCGTTGGACTCGATCAGCTGGCGCAGCGTGCGCGCAACCTCGTCCGCGCTCGCGAAGGTCCGCACCTGCGAGCCATCACCGAAGACGGGCAGCGGCGCGCCGACGAGCGCGCGCTCGACGAAGATCGGCAGGACCATGCCGCTGTCAGCGTCCTGGCCGGGGCCGACGACGTTGAAGAAGCGCAGGTGAACGGCGCGGGCGGTTCCCCAGCGCGCGGTGGCCTCGTCGAGCAGCTGCTCGCCGCGCAGCTTCGAGGCCGCGTAGGCCCAGCGGCCGACGGCGCCCGTCGAACGCACGTCATCGTCCTCCGACAGCGCGCCGCGGCACTCCGCGTAGACCTCGCTCGAGCTCGCGGCCCAGACCCGCGGCCGGTCCGCGGCGGGCAGCGTCCCCACGGCGGCGACCAGCTCGCGCACGCCGCGCAGGTTCGCCGCGCGGCAACCCTCCGGGTCGCGCAGCACCGACTGCACGCCGACGCGCGCGGCGAGGTGCACGACGTGGGCGCACGGCCAGTCGACGAGCAGGCGCGTGAGCGCTCCCGGCTCGCAGACGTCTGCGAGAGCGAACTCCAGACGTTCCGCGGGCAGCGCCGGCAGCCGCTCGATCCAGCCGCTCGAGAGGTCGTCGACGGCGAGGACCGTCCAGCCCGCGGCGACGAGCTCGGTCGCCAGGCGCGAGCCGATCAGACCCGCGGCGCCGGTCAGGAGCAGGCGGCGGGAGACATCGGAGGAGGCGGGCATGGGGGTTCGCACGGGGAGCCGACGCCCGGCGGCGCTCGATCTTCCCGTGGCGCGCAGTCTAGCCCGCTTCCTCACCAGGCTTCGACGCAATTGGCTCCAGCTCGTCCCCTGGCGCGGTCGCGGGACGGCTTCGCCCTCTCCTGCAGCGCCCGAGCGCCTCCTCGGACCGGACGATGAACCCGACGGCCGGATCCCAGGACGCTCCGGGGCTCCGGGAGCCCGCCCCTACAGCAGCCAGAGGTGGTAGGCGACGAGGACCGTGTAGGTCGTCACCGCCGCGATCAGTCCGATGCGCGCCAAGAAGAAGTTCTTGTGCATCGACAGCACGAGCAGCGCCAGCGTGATCAGCGTCGCCTTGCAGAGGACGAAGCCGACGCGGCCAGTCTCCAGCATCAGGGCCGCGACCGGATTCAGCTCGATCCCGCCCGACTGCAGGTGGTGCAGCGTGAAGAAGCTGTCGGCCGCGTTCATCAACGCGACCCACAGGATGGGCAGGAGCGCGACGGGGCTGTAGAGATCGACGAAGGATCCCTCGCGCTCCGCATCGCGCCTCACGTTGCGGCGGCGCCCACCGAAGAAGGTGAAGCGCGAGAGCCGCGGCGTCGATTGGCTGCGCCGGTCGCCCACGCGCTCGGCAGTCACGTCCAGGCTCTCGGCGCCCTCGAGCGCGTCGGCGCGCTCGGAGCTCGGCAGGCTCTCGGGGCTTGGCTGGGGAAGGGCCATCGAAGCGACTATCGGAGCCTGTGGGCGCCGACTGGAGGCCGGCTGCCCGAATCCTCGCCGACGACATCCGAGTCGCGATCCGCCTGCGGGGCAGGCGATTCAGGGAGTCTTCGAGAGCTCGGACACGAGTGTCGTGGCATAGCTGCCGGGGGGCAGCTCGAAGGCCAGCCGCAGGCCCTCCGGCTCGAAGGCGTGCTGCAATCCTGCAACCGGCACCCGCAGCAGGCGGCGCGCTCGGTCCTCCTCCGGCCCGACGGCGAACTGGCTGCGGGTCCCGTGGAACTGCACGAGATCGCCGAGGAGCGGTCGATCGAAGGTCTCGATGCGCGACGCGAGCAAGCGATTGAACACGCGTGCCTGCAGCGCCGAGAGGTGCATCGTGAGCGAGCCGCGCTCGAGGGCGCGCAGCGCGCTCTTCCAGTCACCGG
>CAYGST010000285.1:0-6569 GCA_964352415.1 uncultured Planctomycetaceae bacterium
CACGTCGCGTTCTCGAAGGTGCGCGAGCAGTAGTGCGTGCTCTTCGTCGCGCCGCCCTTCGGCGCGTAACGCAGGCAGCGCACGCCCTCGCGGTCCCCCTCGACGCGCTGTGACAGGAACACCACGTCCACGCCGTCCAGCGCGACGAGGCGCCAGATCACCGGACCGAACTGGGCCGGGAAGTTGGGGTGGACGAAGAGCAGCTGCATCGTAGCGGTCCGCCGCTGTATCAGCCGTCCTCGCGGAGCGGCACGCGCACGCGGCAGCGCAGCCCCGCAGGGATCGCGTGGTCCATGTTCTCGAGTCCACAGCGGATTCCGATCGTCCCGCTCGCTGCATCGATGACCTTGTCGACGACCGTCACGCGCGCCTCGTGCTTCCCGCCCACCGGACTGTCGGGAAACACCTCGACGACGTCGCCCACCTTCACCCGGCCATAGACCGAGAGCGGCGCGATGATCTCGACGCGCAGCGGGTGGATCTGCGCGACGCGCAGGATCTGATCGCTGTTCGCGCGGAACACCGTCTCGCCAGGGCCCAGGTAGCGCTCGACGACGACGCCGGAGATCGGCGAGCGCACCGAGCGCTGCTCCAGCAACGTCTCCGCACGCCCGAGCTCCAGCTTCGCCATCATCTGGTTCTCCGCCGCCTGAATCTCCTGCAGCTCCGCGAGCTCGAGCTCCGTCTCGGCCTCGTCGAGGGCCCCCTGGCTGATGACCTTGTCCTCGTGGAGCTTGCGCGTGCGCTCGACGCGCTGCCGGCTGAGTTTGACCGCCGCAGCCGCCTAATCGCGCGGCGCGGTCGACTCCGCGCGCGCCTTCGCGATCTGCAGCTGGGCGCGCTCGAGCTCGGACTCGAGCAGCGCCACGACCTGGCCGCGCAGGACCATGTCGCCGCGCTCGACGAGCAGCTCGGACAGGACGCCGTCGACCTGCGCGCCGATGTTCAGATCCTTGAAGGGCTCGATCAGGCCGTCGAGTTCGATCGCCTGGACGCGCGCCGGAGCGTGGGCCACCACGGGTGCGGAGGCGTTCGCGATGCCGAGCAGCCCCAGCGCGAGGACGGTGGCTTGGAGGGTTCGATTCATGGTGGACTCGCGTGGCTAGTGGTGGGCGCCGCCGAATGCCAAGGCAGCCTCTTGGGCTTCCTCGGAGCGCAGCGCTGCATTCAGACGGTCTTGGTGACGGCGCTCGATGCGCTGCTGTGCGCGCCGCTCGAAAGGGCGCACGATCCGCTCGGGCAGAGATCCGTCCTCGCGGACGAAGCGGAGCAGCAGGCCGCGAGCGAGGCGCTCCGGCCCGAGCTCGAGGAGCGGGTCATCCAGGGCGACGAGCGACTCGAGCGGATGCTCGACCTCGGAGCCCTCGGCGTGAGCATAGAGGAGTCGGTCGAAGCGGGCGCTCTGCAGCGGCTCGAGGCGAAGCACGTGGAGCCGCCCTGGCTCGCGCACGCGCGCGGCCCGCAGGGCGCGCGACGAAAGGACGGTGACGCGACCCGACGCCCCCGCGTCTTCCAGTTGACCGGTGAGCGCGGAGCCGTCGGGGACCAGCTCGACCGCGCAGGCGTCGATGCCTTCGCTGACCAGACGCTCCGTCCAGCCGCGCGCGCCGTCCTCGTCGCGCACGCCGAGGAGCACCGCCTCGCCGGCGTCGGTGATCTCGCGCAGACGTCGAAGCAGCGCCGTGTCACGCTCTGCGCTCGAGCGGAAGGCGCGCCGCGCGCCGAAGCTCGGCGCGCTCCCCGAGAGACGCGGCACGCGAACGACCGGCCGCGAGTAGAGTCCGCTCAAGACGCCGCTCACCTCGCGCAGCGCGACGCCCGCGCCGGCGAAGCGCTGGTAGCGCTGGAAGAGGCGCGGAAGGCTCATGCGTCGCAGCGGATCCTGCGCCGCCGAGAGAGGCTGGCCCTCGATCAGTCCAAGCATGGGCAGCAGCTCCGGCCCGAGGTCACCGAGTCGCTCCGCGCCCTCAGGCAGCAGCTGGAAGCCGCCGGACTCAACCTCGTGGGTGATGCCGCGTCGCCAGAGGTGCAACCCGCCGAGGGTGATCGTGATGAGCCGCGTGCGCCAGGCCGGTCGCGACCAGGCGCCGCCGAGGGTCGCAGTCGCCGCGCCGACCGCTTCCTGGCCTGCATCCGTCAGGACCACCTCGAACGCGACGGCATCGAGCGTGAAGTGCTCGCCGAGCCGCAGCTCGCGCGCGACGCGGAGTCCGTCGACGCGGGCGTGGTGGATCTCGCTCGTGCGCTCGGGGTCCGCGATCGTCAAGGGCCGCTGCGCGTCATCGACGAGCAGCTGATCGGAGTCGTCCGTGAACGCCGCCCGCAGCCCTCCGAGGACCAGCCCGTCCAGCCGCGCTCCACGGCTCCGAACGAGACGCTCGAGCCGCAACCGGATTCCGTTGTGACAGCCATCGAGCAGGACGCGATCGAACAGGTAGTCGAGGACGAGCTGAGGCCCCGCGACGTAAGTGACGTCGCAGGCGTAGGCAGCCCGCTTCTCGGCGCGGGACAGCGTGTTCGTCACGAGTGCGACGCTCATACCGAGTGCTTCGTAGAACGGGCCCAATCGCTCGAACGCGGAGAGCGCTCGGTCCTCCCGGGCGTGCACGAGCTCGACCGGCACTCCGCTGCAGACCGTCGTCGCCGCCGCCAGACCGAGAGCCATCGTGCGGTCCTCTGCGCCCGTCAGCTCGACGAAGGCCCCACCCAGCATCGCCGCCGCGCCGAGGCACTGAGCATCGTCGTGGCGCGTGCCAAGCGAGCGAGCGGCGACCTCGCGCAGCCACGCGAACATCCCCGGGAGAAGGGTGCGCGTCGGCCCCCTGCGCAGCAGTTCCGGCGTGACCTCGCGTCCATGCGCTGCCAGGGCCTCGACGTCCAACCCGATCAGTCCAGCCTCGTGCCGACCGATCCCGGCCAGCATCCAGGAGTAGCGCGTACGCAGGTCCCAGCGCCCGTGCACGGCGACGCGCGCGCGCGCCGCGGACCGATCGATCCAGCTGCTTCGGATGACCTCCCGTTCGGGGTAGGCGCCGAGCCCGACTCCGTTGCGCTGCTTCATCGGGAGCTAGACATCCACCTTGGAGAGGAAGAGCTGACGCAGCTCGCGGTAGATCCTGGGCCCGTAGGGCGACCAGTCGTGCTCGAAGCGCGCGTAGACGCGACCGCCCACCTGCCGGATCGCGGGCGCCTCGATGAGCGCCAGCTCGAACTCGAACAGCGGCTCGAGCGCGACATCCCCTGACGCCTCACGCGGATCGACAACGATGTCGCCGCCTCCGTAGCTGCCGAGGGCGTTGCTCGGGAGCCGCTCGCGTCCGAGCGGCACCTGGCGTACGAGCTCGGCCTCGACGGCCTCCTCCGGCGCGTGGACCAGACGCACGCTCGCGCGGCGCGTGCCCGCCCGCACGAGATCCGCGGCGTCCTGCGGAACGACCACGCGCACCGTCAGCTCCTCGAAGTCGAGGACCTGCCCGATCGGCTGCCCGCGCTCGAGGTACAGCCCTTCGAAGCGCTCCGCGAGGACGACGACGAGCTTGCCGGACCTCGGAGCGACGATCACGAGGTCCGCGATCTGCCGCTCCAGGTGCGCCAGCTCCTCGCTAATCTCCGTCAGCTGGTCGCGCAGCTGCGCCGCCGCCACACGATCGGTCGTCTGCGCGCCGTGGTAGCGGGCCTCGAGCTCACGCAGGCGCGCGGCGGCGGCGTCGCGCCTCGCGACCAGCTCCGAGTCCGAGCAGCGAAGCAGCTCCTGGCCCGCCGTCACGGTCTCACCGTCGCTGACGAGCATCGCGTCGACGAAGCCCGCTGCCTCCGCGCGCACGACGGAGCCCTCGGGGACCCAGACGACGCCTTCCACCGTCGTGTTACGCGGCATGGGCACGGCGAAGAGGCCGAGGCCGAGTGCCAACAAGGTGATGCACGTCGTCGCGATCCCGCGGGCGCGCACCGCGTGCAGCCGCGGGCTCGCGAGGAGGAACGTCAGTCCGCGCACGAGCGGGAGGCCGATCCAGGTCACCACCGACCAGACGGCGAGCAGCACGCCCGCGAAGAAGAACTTGCTCGAGATCAGCAGGACGATCCCCCCGAGCACGAGGATGCGGTAGCAGAACGAGAGGACGCCGAAGCCGAGGAACCACCGGCGCTCGCCGCGCGTCGACGCGGGTCGTGGTGCCGCATCGTTCCGGCACAGGTAGCGCTCCGCCATCCAGATCAGGTACCCGTTCGCCCGCTGGCGCAGGTTCGGGATCTCCACGACGTCCGCGAGGATGTAGTAGCCGTCGTAGCGCAGGAGCGGGTTCCCGTTGAACAGGATCGTCGAGACGCCCGCGATCAGGACCATGTTGTAGGCGACGGCGCGCACGAGCCCGTCTTCGACGTTGACCCAGACGATCATCGCGATCCCGGCGAGGAACAGCTCGACGATCATGCCCGCCGCTCCGACGACGATGCGCTCGCGCTTGTCCGGGAACGCGCTCGCGGAGGACGCGTCGACGTACGGCAACGGGATGAACACCATCAGCAGCACGCCGAGCTCGTGCACCTCCCCGCCGTAGCGCTTGACGGCGTAGGCGTGCCCGAACTCGTGCAACACCTTGACGATCGGATACACGAGCCACAGAACGACGAGGTTCTGCGTCGCGAAGACGCGCCCCGCGAAGTCCGTGGCGAGGCCGGTGAAGTTCACGGCCCCGAGGCCGAGGCCAAAGAACACCACGAGGCACCAGAGGATCAGGCCGCCGCGACCGAACACCCACCGCACGCGCGGTAGCGTGCGCCGCAAGAACTGCTCGGGGTCCAGCAGCGGGAACTGCAGGAACATCGGGCTCATCAGCTTGCCGACGAACTTGCGCTTGCGCTGCGTCTCGTAGCGCTGAAAGACCTCCTGAACGTCCGGGCTCTGGTCGCCCGCGAGCGCGTCCGCGAGGTGGAGCTGCGATAGCAGCGCGATGACCTCGCCCTGCGTGGGCGCGTCATCGCCCAGCTCCGCGCAGGCGTCCGCCCAGACGTCGGCGACGCTCTGCTCGCCGTCGAAGCGCTGGAGGAACTGGTAGGTGCGCGGCGTAAAGCGGTGATAGCGGTCGCCGGAAGGGTCGCCAAGCACGTACCAGAGCTCACCGCGGTAGCGATGACGATGGAACTCTAGGTGGGCGCGCAGGCGGACGACGAGCGCGGCGATGCGCGGCCACACGTCGCTGAACGGGGCGGCGCTGTGCGGTCCGGAGGGGCTCGGGCGCTGTGCGCTCACGGACCCCACCGCCACACGAGGAGACGCCACCAATCGACTGCCTCGTGGGTCCAGTTCCAGATCAGCAGCCGGTCCTCGGTCTCGACCTTTCCGACGCCCTTCATGCCTGGCCGGAGCCTGGCGAGCGCGCCATCGATCGATGCCTCGACGCGAAACGTGTTCGTCCCCTCGACGGCGCTGGACACGGGTGTGACGCGAGCGATCTCGAACTCGAAGACATCGTTGGGCAGGCTCGTCAGCACGAGGCCTCCCTTCTGCCCCGTCGCGACGAACTCGATGTCGCGCTCATCGACGAGCAGCACGATGCGCAGCTGCTCGAGTGGCGCGACTTCGAACAGCACCTGACCTCGTTCGACCGGGCTCGCGAGCGCCTGGCTCAGGTCGCCCTCGACGACGATGCCGTCGATCGGTGACAGCACGCGCGTCCGCTCGAGCTGATCCCCGACCAGCTCCATCTGCGCCGCGATTTGATCGATCTGCGAGCGGATGATGTTGATCTGCGCCGCGTCGCGCTGGGCAAGCGCCTGGTTGTAGAGCTTCTGGTACTGCTCGTTCTGGCTACGCAGTCGGCCGCGCTCGAGCTCGAGATCGCGGTCGTCCAGGCGGCACAGAAGATCTCCTGCGCTCACGAGGTCCCCCGCGCGCAGCGGAGCCTCCGCGACGTAGCCGCCGAACGGCGCGACGACGACGCGCTGCTGTTCGGCCTCGAGGACGGCGTCCGCCGTGACCCGGTAGGTCCCTTCGAGGAACGAGAACAGGACGACCAGGAGCAACGCCGTCATCAGCGCCCCCTTGAACACCGGGCTCCCAGGGGTGAGCAGCTTGCGCCAGAGCCGCCGCAGCGCGCCCAGCAGGAGCGCGAACAGCCCGAGCGACTGACGCCGCTCCAGCTCGAGCAGCGGACCGGCGAAGCCGCCGACGACGTCGACGAGGTCGAGCTCGCGCCGGGTGAACGGCGCGTCCTCCGAGCGCTCGAGCGTGATCACGCCATAGGTCCGGTGGTCGCGCCCGAACGGCACGGACGCCACTGCCTTCGAGCTGGCGAGCTTCATCAGCGCCTCGTGGGCGACGTTCACCTGAAAACGATCCGAGTCCGCGGGCAGCGCCACGATCGCCTCCTGGTCGTAGGCCTCCTCCATCGCCTGCTCGATGGAGCGCGAGAGGTTGCTGCGGCCCTCGAAGATCGCCGTGTGCGAGAGGGCGCGCAGCCGCACACGCTGGTGCTCGATGAAGCCGAGGCTCACGCGATCGCAGCCGAGTCGGACTGCGAGCTCGGTCGCCAGCGCCGTGGCCGAGCGCCGGAAGTTCTCGCGCTCGGCGA
>CAYGST010000286.1:0-6569 GCA_964352415.1 uncultured Planctomycetaceae bacterium
TCGGTGTTCCACGGCTACGGCAGCGCGACCACGCGCTCGAACGAGTCGCTGTGGATGGAGTGCCTCTACACCGCGTGCTTCGCGCGACGGATCGCCAGGGACGACGGGCGCCTCGACCACGAGCTGGCCTACACGGTCGGACTGATGCAGAACATCGGCCACCTGGTGCTCGACCGCTTCCTCGACGAGGAGCGGCTGCAGATCGCCGAGCTGATCGACGGGGGTCGGGACCTGCTCGCCGCCGAGCGCGCGGCGCTCGGCTTCGACCACGCCCAGTGCGGCGCGCTGATCGTTCGCCGCTGGGGCTTCCCGCGGCGGCTCGTGCGCGGGATCCAGTTCCACCACTCGCCGAAGTCGGCGGGGGACGAGACCCTCCTGTGCGCGACCACGGGGCTCGCGGAGGAGCTCGCGCTGCATCTGCTCTCGAACCACGACGGACGCCCCGCCTACATCACCGCCCGCGTGGACCCCGATCTCGTGCGTCCGACGGAGGAGGAGCTCGCGGAGCTCGAAGCGCTCGTCACCCAGGACATCGCGGACCTGAACGACCAGTAGCCCGCGGTCTGCAAGGCAACGCGGGGGGCTGGGGCCCACCTCCCGATCTGTCCTACTTCCCGATCAAGAAGTGCGCCACGTCGCCGTCGCGCATCACGTAGTCGCGGCCCTCGACGCGCAGCTTGCCCGCGGCCTTGATCGCCGCTTCGGTCGAGTGCTCGACCAGGTCGTCGACCGAGTAGACCTCGGCGCGGATGTAGCCCTTCTCGAAGTCCGTGTGGATGACGCCGGCCGCGACCGGGCCCGTGTCGCCCTTGCGGATGTTCCAGGCGCGGATCTCCTTCGGGCCCGCGGTGTAGAAGGTCTGCATGCCGAGCAGGTCGTAGGCGTGGTGGATCAGGCGCGTGAGGCCGGACTCCTCGAGGCCCAGGTCCTCGAGGAACGCGGCGCGCTCCTCGGGCTCCATGTCAGAGAGCTCGCCCTCGATGTCACCGCAGATGACGACGACTTCGGCGCCTGTTGTGGCGGCGTAGTCCCGGACCGCGTGCACCTCCGGCGTGTCCCCGTCGAGCTCGTCGTCGCCGACGTTGCAGACGAAGAGCACCGGCTTCATCGTCATCAGGAAGAGCGGCTTGAGCATCGCGCGCTCGCTGTCCTTCCACTCGAGCGCGCGCAGCTGGGTGCCCTGCTCGAGCGCCGCGTGGGCAGTCTCGAAGCAGGCCTTCAGCGCGAGGGACTCCTTGTCGCCCGAGCGGGCCTTCTTGGAGACGCGCTCGATGTTGCGCGTGACGGTCTCGAGGTCGGCGAGAGCGAGCTCCAGCTCGATCACGCCGATGTCGCGCACGGGGTCGACGCCGCCGTGGACGTGAACCACGTCACCCTTCTTGAAGCAGCGGACGACGTGCGCGATCGCGTCGACCTCCTTGATGTTCCCGAGGAACTTGTTGCCGAGGCCTTCCCCCTTCGACGCGCCCTCGACCAGGCCGGCGATGTCGACCATCTTGAGCGCGGCGGGCAGGATGCGCTGCGACTCGATGAAGCCGCGGATGACGTCGAGGCGCTCGTCCGGGACGTCGACGATGCCGATGTTGGGCTCGATCGTGCAGAACGGGTAGTTCGCGCTCTCGGCGCCGGCCGCGGTGACGGCGTTGAAGAGGGTCGACTTGCCGACGTTGGGCAGTCCGACGATTCCGCAGGCGAGGCTCATCGCTGTGAGTGGGGCTCGGAAGAGTTCGTTCGGGAGGGGAGAGCCGCGCAGTCTAGCCTCCACCCCGAGAGCCGTCCCGGACGCCTTGGGGAAAGCCCCTCGCGCGCGGCCCCGCTCCGGTCGCGCAGCCGCCCGCGGCGCCCCGTCCGGAGCCGCCGCGGGCAGCGGGCCCCGCTCGGAGCCGGCGAATCGATCAGGGGAACAGGTCGGCCTCGAGGGCCGAGGACGTGTTGAAGCCCGTGCCGCACGGCCCGCCGATGTCCCGGTACCAGACCTGGACGATCTGGGTCTCGCCGACGCCCCAGCCTCCGAGGGCCGCGAGGCCCGGGCCCCATGAGGCGGAGCCCCCGGGGCTCGCCAGGCGCACACCCAGCCGTTGGATGGGGCCGCCGGCGCAGCGCAGGCCGTCACCGAAGGCGACGCCGGCGCCTCCGTTCAGCAGCAGCGGGCCGGAGAACAGCAGGCTCGGCACGCCGGGCGGGAGCCCGGCGCAGAACACGTTCGCGTCGTCCGTCGCGACGCTGGTGCTCCCGACCCAGGTCGGAATGGCGCCCTGGGCGGTCGAGTTGCGACAGCCGGCGCCGGGGCCGCCAGCGAAGTTGGCGCAGGGGCAGCCCGCACTCGGCGTTCCGGCGGTGCAGACGAGCTGCGGCGGCGCCGGCCAGCGCCGCGTGAAGATGTCGGGGCTCCCGTTCGAGTCCCCGGCGACCAGGTTGGCCGCCGTGCTGCCGAAGACCGAGACCAGCCCGTCGCCGCTGATGACCGGATAGAACGAGATCTGGTTCGCGTTGCCCAGCGGCGCGATGCTGCGGCTGACGCGCTCGGTCACTCCGGTCGCCAGGTGGTGGATGAAGACGTCCTGGTGGCCGTTGTTGTCGTTCGGAACGAGGTTCGTCGCGAGGCTCGTGAAGACGACGTGCTGGCCGTCCGCGGAGAGGCGCGGGTCTTCGCTGGGCGCGTTGGCCTGCACGCCGTTCGAGTCGACGCTGACGCGCCGGATGAACCCGGTCGCGACGTTCTGCACGAAGATGTCGATGTGGCCGTTCGTGTCGCCGGGGACGAGGTTGGAGGCGTCGCCCTCGAAGGCGACGGCTCCGGCGTCCGCCGACAGCCACGGTCGCGCCGCGTCACCGTTCGACTGCGCGGGGCCCGCCGGTTGCCCGATCCGTACGATCGAGTTCACCTGCAGGTTGTAGAGGAAGAGGTCAGCCACACCGTTCGTGTCGCTGAAGTCGAGGTTCGTCGCGAACGAGGCGAACGCCACGTGGGTCCCGAGCTCGTTGATGTGTGGCGCGAGCGAGTTGGAGTTCGCCTGGAGCCCGGTGGGGAAGATGGTGAGCGGGAGCGTGCGGTTCAGGAGCCGATCGCGCACGAAGATGTCGCCGGTCCCGTTCCCGTCGAACGCGCTCAGGTTGGATGCAGCGGACCAGAACGCGACGTAGCGCCCGTCCGCCGTGATGCTGGAGGACTGCGAGGGGAGGTTCCCCTGCGCGCCGGTGTTGCTGACGCTGACGCGCTCGGTCACGCCGCTGGCGACGTCGCGCACGAACACGTCCTCGAAGCCGTTCGTGTCGCCGGGGACCAGAGTGTCCGCGAGCCCGTTGAACGCGACGAAGTTCCCGTCCGCGGAGATCGAGGGCAGGTAGCACCAGTCGTTCGACTGCACGCCGGCCGGACCCAGGTTGCAGCGCACGATGGCGCCGCTGTCGAGGTCGATCCGGAACACGTCGAAGAGCCCGTTGGTGTCTCCGGGCACGAGGTTCGAGGCCGTCGCGACGAACGCTGCGTAGCGCGCGTCCGGCGTCATGGCCGTGCCGTGAATCGGGCCAGTGCCGGAAGCGGCGTTGCCCTGGCCGCCGCCGGGGGCGAGGCTCACGAGCTGGGTCAGGCCGCCGTCGCCGGCGAGCGCGAACGGTGCGAGTGCACCGAGGGCGAGGGCGCCGCGCGTGGCGGCGCCGAGGGGTGCGATGAGTCGCATGGGGCTCCTCCTTCAGAGCTGGATTGCGAACGGTCGAGCGGCGCACGCGCGAGCAGGCGCGGGCCGGGCTCACTGTCCGCGACCGGCTGGGCGCCCGAAAGCCCCGGGCTGGAATCCCTCGCTCGCTGGTGCCTCAGGGCGTCTTCAGGGGCCCTGCGATCACGCGCTCGAGGGTTCCGTCGGGCGCGATCACCAGCGTCGCGGGGATCGGCAGGCGCTCGATGTCGATGACGTCCTGCGGCAGGCCGAGGCTGCCCTCGCCCGTCTTCGTCGAACCGAGGTAGTAGCTCGGGAACTCCGCGCCGCGCTTCGCGAAGATCGCTTGCGCGCGGTAGACGTCGGTGGGGGCGTCCATCGAGAGCGCGACGACGCGCGCGCCGTCCGAGTCGTGCAGCTCCTGCAGGTCGGGCAGCTCCATGACGCACGAGCCGCAGTAGCTCGCCCACAGGTTCAGGTAGAGCGTGTCACCGCCGGCGAGCGCCGCCAAATCGAGCACGGCTTCCTCGCCCTGCGGATCGAGGACGGCCAGCTTCGCCGGCAGCCGGTCGCCTACCGAGACGCGGAAGCCGCGCGGCAAGGGGTCCGGCAGCACGGCCGTGCGCGCCGCGACGGCCTGCGCCTCACCCGCGCCCTCGACGAGCCGCGCGCGCGCGCCGGGCTTCAGCGCGCCGAAGGGTTCGAGCTCGCCCGAGGGCCAGCGCACGCTCACCTGCGCAGACTGCGCGCCGCCGAGGCCGAAGACGAGCTCGGGGGCCTGGCTCGACGAGAAGCCCGCGCCGCGCGAGAGCACCTGCGCGGTCGCGCGGCCGCCCGCTTGGACGATCACGGTCGCGCCGATGGCCTCGTACTGCGAGTGGGTCGCCCGCAGCCGCAGCTTGACGAAGCCCTTGGCCGTTCCGACATCGTTGCGGTAGAGGGCGTGGCGTTCGCGCTGCAACGCGTGGACGAAGAGGTCGACATCACCGTCGTCATCGAAGTCCGCGGCGATCACGGCGCGCCCGTCGTTGGCCGAGTCGGCGCCGGACAGGTCCGAGAGATCCACGTGGCCCCCGCCCGCTGCGTTGAGCCAGACCTTGTTCCGCTCGTTGCCGCTGAACGAGCGGCCCGCGCGGAACATCTCGGTGTTGTGACGATCGAGGTAGTTCGCATTGCCGACCTCTTCGGGCTCGAAGCCACGGTCGACCTGCGCACTGACCTGCTCCTTCGCTCCTTCGGTCTCGGCCACTGAGGACGCCACCACGTGGCGCCAGTAGGTGCTTCATGTGTCGAACGGCTGGTCGCCGGTGACGAAGCCGTTCGCGAGGTAGACGTCGAGGAAGCCGTCGAGATCGAGGTCGCAGATCGCGGGGCTCCAGGCCCAGCTGCCGTTCAGGCCGCCCGCGTCCTTCGGCCGGCGCGTGAACGCCCCGTCCGCGCCCTGCAGGAAGATCGAGTTGCCGGCCGCGAGCTTCTTCAGCAGCGCGTGCGTCTCGGGGTCGAGCGCGTCGCCGAGGCGCGCCAGGATCCGATTGCCGGCCGTGGACGACATGTTCGAGACGTACAGGTCGAGGCGTCCGTTCGAGGTCAGGTCGCCCCAGGCGACGCCCATGCCGTTGCCGATGTCGTCGACACCGAGCGACGCCGCGACGTCTTCGAAGGTGCCGTCGCCCGCGTTGCGCCAGAGCTGGTTCGTGCCGTAGTCGTTGGCGACGTAGAGGTCCACGTCACCGTCCTGGTCGTAATCGGCGGCGGCCGAGGCGTAGGACCACGACGTCCCGCGCAATCCGAGCTCGCCGGCGACGTCGACGAAGCCCTCGCCGCCCTGGTTCTTCAGGAGGCCGTTCGGCGCGCCGTTGGTCGCCTCGATCCAGGAGTCGTTGTGCTCGACCTCGAGGCGTCCGTAGCCGCACACGAAGACGTCGAGCCAGCCGTCGCCGTCGTGGTCGAGCACGGTCAGCGTGTAAGCGGCGAAGCGCAGAGCGGCGAGACCGAACTCGGCGCCGCGCTCGGTGAAGCGGCCCTCACCGTCGTTCACGTAGATCTGCAGGGCGCGACCGGCCGCTGCCCCCTCCGCGTCGTACCAGCCGGTCTGTCCGACCAGGAGGTCCGCGTCGCCATCGTTGTCGAAGTCCGCGAACACGGCGCCGGTGCCGGCGTCGGGCTGCGCGACGCCGCGCGCCTCCGCTTCTTCGGAGAAGGTGCCGTCGCCGCGGGAGAGGTACAGGAAATTGCGTCCGTCGCTCGGGACGAAGAGGTCCCAGAGCCCGTCGCCGTTCAGGTCGGTCGAGGCGGCGCCGTTGAAGGCGTAGCTCGTGTTGCCCTCCTGGCCGAAGCGTACGCCGGTGTGCGCGACTCCGACGGCGGTGGCGACGTCGGTGAACATGGCGGCCTTCTGCTCGCTGACCTCGAGGGAGTCGAGGTCGAAGCGATCGAGCACGTACAGGCCGGTCTCGCGCACGGCGCGGCCGTGTCCCCAGGCCGCGACCGAGACCGCGCCGCCGCCGGGCTGCTGGCCGATCGCGTGGACGTAGAGCTTCAGCTTGCCGAAGCCGCCGCGGCCGGACGCGAACTCAGCGCCCTTGACCTTCCACAGCACCGTCTCGACGCGGGCCCAGGGGCCCATGAGCTCGCGCAGGCCCTCGAGGAAGTCGACCCGACCGACGATCGGAGCGGAGCCCGCGTCGTAGCGGGTGGCGCGCGCGCCGAGCGGGAGCTCGATTGTCTCTGCGACCGTGAGGCCAGCGAGCGCTTCCCCCGCGAAGTCGGGCGACAGGAACGCGCCCGCCGCCGTGAAGTCGCGTCGCCGCAGCTTGTCCGAGAACGTCAGCAGCCGATCGGCGACCTGCTCGGAGAGGTCCTCGACGACCTCGAGCCGCCCGATCGCCGACGTGGGCTCGGCGATTGCGACCG
>CAYGST010000287.1:0-6565 GCA_964352415.1 uncultured Planctomycetaceae bacterium
GGTTGGGGGCCAAGGGGGCTCCACGCAGTCTACAGCCGGAGGTGCCTTGCTCATATCCGGGTCATCGTGGCTGGATCTTCTTATCCGGTGTGGGTTTTGAAGAACCCCCCATTTCGGCCGTTGGTCCAACTCGGCCGTGGGGATCCCGAGAGTCCCGCGCGCTTCACGGCGCGTCATCCCTTGATCCGAGGAGAGTTCTTTCATGCATCACTCACGACTCCATCTCCGCACCGCCCTCCAGTTCGGCGCTGCGTTCCTCGCCCTGGGCAGCCTCGCTTCGGCGCAGCTGACCTCGACGGGCCCGTTCACCGGAACGGACTCGGACAGCTTCGAGACCCAGGACATCTCCAGTGGCCCATTCCCGCCCTGCGTCGTCGACCGAGCCTTCAACAACCAGGCCGACCTGTGCACGCCCTCGGGCTCTGCGCACATTACGACCGGCTGGGGCTTCAGCTGCTCGATGTTTCCGCAAGCGGGCGGGCGCCTCTACGGCTCGACCGGCGGCGCTTCGGTCTTCACCTTCGATGACGCCTGCTCCAGCTTCGGCGGGTTCTTCGGCACCCACAACCCGAGCGTCTCGGACGGCGTGGTCAACTTCTACGACGCTGGCGGCTCCCTGCTGTACAGCGACGTGATCATCGCGCCGAACAACTGCACCTGGACCTGGAACGGCTGGAACTTCGGCGTGGACCAGGTCAAGTCGGTCGAGATCCTCAGCAACTACTCGAGCGGCGGCTCCATGCTGCTCGACTCGATGGAAGCGGACATCATCCCGAACTCCGTCGGGACCTCGTTCTGCTTCGGTGACGGCACCGGCGCGGTCTGCCCCTGCGGCAACAACGGCGCCGCTGGCGAGGGCTGCGCGAACTCCGCCGGCACCGGCGCGACGCTCGTGGGTAGCGGAGTCTCTTCGATCGCGAACGACAGCTTCGCGCTGACCGTCGCAGGCGTCTCCGGGGCCAAGCCGGGCCTCGTGATCCGCGGTGCGAACCAGATCAGCGTCCTCGCGGGCGATGGTCTGCTGTGCGTGGGCGGTAGCACCGCGCGCTCGCAGGTGCAGGTCACGTCCGCTGGTGGGACGGTCTTCAGCGACTTCCAGGGCGCGGGCTTCGGCGCTTCGAGCTACGGCGCGGGCGTTCCGACGAACTACCAGTTCTGGTACCGCGACCCGCAGGGCAGCCCCTGCGGTGGTGACTTCAACTTCACCAACGGCGTCTCCATCGTCTGGGCTCCCTGAGTCGAGACGGCGCGACGCGCACGGCGCCGGGTCCCCGCAGCGGGGGCCCGGCGCCGCTTCATTTCCATACGGAGTCGCACACCTGCCGTTGTGCCCGTATGAGAGGGGCCTTCTCACGGACGACTCCGTACTCTCGTCGGACGCCAACTCCTTCACTCCCCACGACCTGCCATGCTCCGTCCCGATCCCCTCACTGCCCTCCTCGGTCTCGTTCTGCTCGGGGCGCTCGCGTGTGGCTGTGCCGCGCCTTCCGACTCCGGCGCCGAGGGCGATGACGGCGGGGAGTCCACCGTCGACTCGATCGCCCCGCGGCCCTTCACGGCCGCGCAGATCCGCGACGCGAATCCGGCAGGCACGGTACTGGTCTTTCGGCTGAGCCCGATGGGGCAGCCCGAGATGCGCCAACAGTTCGAGTTCCACGAGACCGACGGTGAGGTCGTGCGCAGGGGAGGCAGGACGACGGATGCGGCGGGCGCCGTGCTGCAGTCCGAACCTGCCGCTCCGGTCAGCTGGCTGGAGCTGCGCGATCACGCGACCTTTCCGGCCGAGGCCACGGTGCTGGACGAGGTTCAGATCGTCGTCCCCGCGGGGGAGTTTCACTGCAAGCGTTACACGGTGACGCGTCCCGACGGCCAGGTGGAGGTGTTCCACTTCGCCGAGGACCGACCGGGCCCGCCCGTGCTGATGACGATTGCCGCCGGCGGCGCCGAGGTCTTCCGGATGGAGCTCGTCGAGGTGCGCGGACCGGGCGCGTGAGTGTCCTCCGCCGCTGCTCGCTCGGCTCCTCGCCGCGCCAGCAACGGCACTGCTGGGCCGCGGGGAGTGCCCTCGACGGTCACCAGCCCCGCCGCCTCTGACGCGCGCGATCCGGTGCTCGGCAACGGTCGCAAGAGGCGCCGGGCAGCCGAGTGCGCCGCGGTGCGGCGCTCGTGCACAGTCCTCGAAACTGCGGGAGAGTAGGGCTTTACTCCATGTGGGGTTCCGCCTTCCTGCGGAGCCACTGGACTTCCATGTAGAGCGCGTAGAGCTGTGGGTCCTCGTCGGGAAACACCTGCGCGTGCTTGATCTCGAGGAGGCCTCCTTCGATCTCGTCGACCTTGACTCCGTCGACGGGAGGGAGGTTTCCGGGCCACGATTCCCTCCCCAGAATGGGTCCGAAGGACTCCGAAGCCTCGATGATCTTTGAGGCGTACTGGCCTGTATCGATCTTCCTCCTCACGATGACGTCGGCCAGCTTCGTGTAGAAGTGCTCTCTTCCCCTGTAGAGGCCCACGAACTCTGCGCCGTCGAAGGGGCGATACTTCGCTTCGAGCTCCTCGTCCGTGGGAAGCCGGGCTGGGAGGAGGTCTGCCGCGGAGATCGCCTCGAGGTTCGTGGCCATCGCTGGGTCCGCGACCTCCTCGCGGCTATCGGACGAGTCGGTTGTCATCGCCTCGGGCAGCTGCGTCGATGCCTGCTCCGATCCGTTGGAGCCTACCGGCACCGAAGGTGGGGTCGTGCGGTCGGTCTCGACTGCCGCGAGCGTGGCCAGCACACTCATTGTTGCGACGATGAGGATCGCCAAGGCGATCAGGATGGCGTTCTTCATACCCAGATGGCTTGAATTGTGTTGGCCGTGGTCCAGCGCCGCAATGTGGCCGGGGTAAGGCCCGTCTCGGCGTCGCGAGTCTCCCTCAGAGGCACTTGTTGCACTTGACTGTCGTTCGGACCGCAAGGGTGCCGTCGTGACAGAAGGTCTCGACGATTTCTTCGCTGTCCACGAAATGCTCGCAGGTCAGCCCCACCGTATTGTCCCCAACGAGGATCCTGCATTCCGATGCACCCGAGGAGCAAACGACTCTCGAGAGCACGTGAAAGCTGCAGGGGCTGCAATCTGGCCCGGAGGTTCCGTTGGTCGTGATGTAGACGCTGCATGACTGGCCGTCGCAGGTGCATGAGGAGATGAACTGGCTGAGATAGCTCGCATAACAGTCCTCGGGAGTCGGTCTTGATGCGAACGTCGCCGGCAGCAGCGCGAAGAGGGCGAGGGGTGAGAGCCACGTGATCAGTGTCTTGGTTTGAACTTTCATGACTTGTTCGGGTTGAGATGAAGCTGCCTGGTCGGTTCGCTCGTGGGCCATTTCCGGTGCATGGGCCAGGATATCTGGACTCTCGGGTGGGGGGGGGAATGACGAATAATCCTCCATCGACCTTTGCGCATTGACACCGATTAGGGCGTAGGCCTCGAGGCATCGTCACCGCTCCGCCCGCTACGGGTGAATCCGCTGAGATCGTCGAGAGATCGACTGTGTTGCCGTCCTCGTGCTTCGGAGGTGCCCCAAACTCGCGATTCGGAGATCGGACACTTGCCGTCGAGACTCTCTAACCGTCCTACCATCGACATGAACACCGCTCGCGAGGTCGGGACTTTCGACTCCTCGCCCGAACGCTCGAGTCCCCCGATACCTGGCGAGGAGGCAGGCGGCGCCGAGGTCTTCCGGATGGAGCTCGTCGAGGTGCGCGAGCCGGGCGTTCGAGGGTGCGCGGCGAGCTGGCGACGGCGCCCGCAGGCGCGCCTAGCGGGCCTCGTCGAACAGGTCGAACTCGGGCCAGGCCTGCACCTGGGCGGCGGCCTCGTGCACGAGCGAGTCGATCGCCGTGGCGAGGTAGGCTCCGTCCTCGTCGGCGAGCGAGTTGAATAGCACGGCCCAGGACAGCCCGTCGTACCGGCGCACGAGGAGCGTCGCCGTTCCGGGAAGCGAGCCGGTGTGCCAGGCGTGGAAGACGCTCTCGTCCAGCTTTCGTACCTGCCAGCCCGCCGCGTACCAGACGACCTTCTGCTTGCGCGGATCGCGCGCGTCGGGCTCGGCGAAGCTGCGCGCGATCCACTCCGGCTCGAGCAGCGCGCCCTCGCCCTCGAGGTCGTAGAGCCGCGCGAAGCGCAGGAGGTCGGGCGCCGAGGCGATCCAGCCGCCGTGCGCATCGAGGGACTCCTGCGACCAGCTCCCGTACGGCGCCGGCACGCGGCGATCGCCCAGCGAGTCGAACACGCCCCGTCGCTCACCAGCGTGGTGGTAGACGACCTCGCCTGGCAAGCGCTGCTCGAGCGTGGTTCCGCCCACCTGCATGTCGGTGATGCCGAGCGGCGCGAGCAGGCGCTGGCGGACCGCGGTCTCGTAGGGGAGGCCCGTCGTGCGCTCGATCACCCGTCCGAGCAGGTCGTAGCCGAAGTTCGAGTACTCGAAGCGCAGGCCCGGGTCGAAGTCCAGCGGGCGCCGCAGCCTCCAGCGGACGACGTCGCGCGCGCTCGCCGGCGGGTCGATCCCGAGGTCGCGGGTGATGCGCGGCGAGAGGAACATCGGGTCGCCCGAGCGCTTGCGGTCGAAGCCGCCCGTGTGCTCGAGCAGCTGCGCGATCGTGACGTCGGCCCAGCGCGGGTCGGCGGGCACCCGCCCGTCGAACAGCGCGGGATCGAGGTGTCGCAGCACGGGATCCTCGAGCGCGAGCGCGCCCTCCTGCGCGAGCTGCAGGATCGCCGCCGACGTGATCGGCTTCGAGAGGCTGGCGATGCGCATGCGCGCGTCCGGCTGCATCGGCTCGCGAGCCTCGAGGTCGGCGTAGCCGAACCCCCGCGCGTAGACGAGCCGACCGTCGCGGCTCACGGCGAGCGTCGCGCCCGGGACGCCGCGCTCGCGAACGAAGTCGCGCATCATCCCGTCGAAGGACGTCAGCCGGGGATCGGCGAGGCCCGTCGACGGCACGCCACGCTCCACGAACGGCTGGGGGGCGTCGTCGTCGCTCGCGCGCTCCGTGGGCGGCGCCCCGCTCTCAAGTGTCCCGCCGTCCTGGGGCGCGGCCAGGGCAGCTAACGCGACGACGAGCAGGGTCGCGAGCCCCGCGCGGGTCAGCGGGCGATCCGGAAGAAGAGAGGCAGCGCGCCGCATGCCTCAGCGTTCGCCGAGGAACGCGTCGAGGATGCGTTGCGCGGCGCGGCCCGCCAGGAGGCTGCCGTCGCGGACCTCCGCCTCGAGCGCAGACGCGAGCGTCTGCACGGCGGCGTCGTCCGCAAGTCGCCGGCGCAGGCCGTCGTCGACCTGCTCCCACATCCAGCGGCGCAGCTGCTCGCTGCGCAGGCGCGCCAGGTCGCCGCTCGCCTCGAGCGCGGCGCGATGCTCGCCGACGGTGCTCCACAGCGCCTCCAGGCCCGCGCCGGTCAACGCGCTGACGCAGCTCGCCATCGGCTGCCAGGCGTCGCACTTCGGCCGCAGGAGCTGCAGCGCGCCGGCGTACTCGGCGCGCGCGCGATCGGCGGCCGCGACGTTGTCGCCGTCGGCCTTGTTGACGGCGATCAGGTCGGCGATCTCGAGCACGCCGCGCTTGATGCCCTGCAGCTCGTCGCCGGCGCCCGCGAGCATCAGCACGAGGAAGAAGTCGACCATCGCCTCGACGACGGTCTCCGACTGTCCGACCCCGACGGTCTCGACCAGCACGACGTCGAAGCCCGCGGCCTCGCAGACCAGCATCGTCTCGCGCGTGCGCGCCGCGACGCCGCCGAGGGTGCCGGAGGAGGGCGACGGGCGGATGAAGGCGTTCGGATCGACGGACAGGCGGTGCATGCGCGTCTTGTCGCCCAGGATCGAGCCGCCCGTCAGAGGGCTCGTCGGATCGACGGCGAGGACGGCGACCTTGTGACCCTGCGCGGTGAGGTGCGTGCCGAGCGCGTCGATGAACGTGCTCTTGCCGACGCCGGGGACGCCGGTGATGCCGACGCGCCAAGCGCTCTCGCGGCCCGGCTCGTTCAGGTGGGGGAGCAGGCGCTCGAGCAAGTCCTCGCCCTGCGCGCGCTTCTCTGCGGCGCGGCTCTCGATCAGCGTGATGGCGCGGCCGAGCGAGCTGCGATCGCCCGCGAGCACGCCGTCCTCGAGCGCAGCGAGGTCCGTGGCGGGCGGCCCACCGCTCATCGAACCACGTCCGCGTAGCCGAGTCGCTCGCAGAGGCCGGCGAGCAGCTCCTGCGCGGCGACGTACAGCTTGGTGCCCGGCCCGAAGATGCAGCTCGCGCCGCCGGCGTACACCTCGTCCCAATCCTGCGGCGGGATCACGCCGCCCGCAACGAGCATGATGTCGCCGCGGCCCTCCGCGGCCAGCGCGTCACGCAGCGCGGGGATCAGCGTCAGGTGTCCGGCCGCGAGGGTCGAGGCGCCGACCACGTGCACGTCGTTCTCGACGGCCTGGCGCGCGGCCTCCTCGGGCGTCTGGAACAGCGGGCCGACGTCGACGTCGAAGCCCATGTCCGCGAAGGCCGTGGCGATCACCTTGGCGCCGCGGTCGTGGCCGTCCTGGCCCATCT
>CAYGST010000288.1:0-6069 GCA_964352415.1 uncultured Planctomycetaceae bacterium
ACCTACCACAGCGCTCCGTGAAGGCCCCTCCCGCCGTTTCGGGCGCCTGGCGGGTGGACTGCACGACAATCGCTGAAATGCCCGCCAAAGTTTCCGAACGGAGCCCTCAGGATCCTGCGGAGCATGTCCGACAAGTTGGCTATCTCCTCCTTCTTGGGGCCCATCTCATCGCTTCGGCGGCGGGGTGTGCCCCTCTTTTCGTGCCTCGGTCGAAGGTTCGCCTCGCCCGGAGGGTCGGGCGAGACGCCTGGCTGGTCGCGAAAGGAAGAGCGCTGCGCGTGGAACGGACGGGCCGGCGTGGAATGGTGAGGACTGGCTCGATACAATCAGCCTTTTCCACCCCACTCACACAACCCCGCGGAACCCCCCGCTCCGCAGGAGGCCTGGTCCCCATGGAGTTCAAGGAAGGGCTGACGTTCGACGACGTCCTCTTGGTCCCGCAGCACTCCGACGTGCTGCCTTCGGAAGTTGTGCTGAAGACGCGCGTCTCGCGGACGGTCGAGCTCAACCGGCCGATCGTCTCCTCCGCGATGGACACGGTCACGGAGTGGCAGCTCGCTGTCGCGCTGGCGCGCGAAGGCGGAATGGGGGTGATCCACCGCAACCTCGGGCTCGAGGGGCAGATCGCGGAGGTGGACAAGGTCAAGCGCTCCGCCAACGGCGTGATCCTCGACCCGGTCACGCTCGCGCCGACGGCGACCGTCCGCGAGGCGCACCGCATCATGGCGGAGTCGAACATCTCCGGCCTGCCGATCGTGGACGGTGGCAAGGTCGTCGGGATCCTGACGAGCCGCGACTGCCGCTTCCAGATGCACGAGGGCACTCCGGTCGGCGAGATCATGACGCACGAGAACCTCGTGACGGCGCCTCCGGGCACGTCGCTCGAGGCCGCGCGTGAGCTGCTGCTGCGCAACAAGATCGAGAAGCTCATCATCGTCGACGACGGCATGCGCCTGCAGGGCCTCATCACGATGAAGGACCTGAAGATGCTCGAGCAGTTCCCCGACTCGGCGACCGACGAGCGCGGGCGCCTGCGGGTCGGCGCGGCGATCGGTGTCAAGGACTTCGAGCGCGCCGAGGGCCTCGTCGAGGCCGGCGTGGATCTCCTCGTCGTCGACACGGCGCACGGCCACAGCACGAACGTCATCGACACGGTGCGGACGCTCAAGCAGCTGCTCGACGTGGACGTGGTTGCGGGCAACGTCGCCACCGGTGCGGCCGCCAAGGACCTCGCCGAGGCGGGCGTGGACGGCGTGAAGGTCGGCATCGGGCCGGGCTCGATCTGCACCACGCGGATCGTCGCCGGCGTCGGGATGCCGCAGCTGACGGCGGTGATGGACTGCGTCGGCGCCCTGCGCGGCAAGTACGACATTCCCGTGATCGCCGACGGCGGCATTCGCTTCTCCGGCGACATCGTCAAGGCGCTCGCCGCGGGCGCGTCCTGCGTGATGGTCGGCAGCCTGTTCGCCGGGCTCGAGGAGAGCCCGGGCGAGGTGATCCTGTACAAGGGCCGGTCGTTCAAGACTGTCCGCGGGATGGGCTCGATCGGAGCGATGCAGCGGGGCTCGAAGGAGCGCTACCGCCAGGGCCACGTGTCCGACACCGACAAGCTCGTTCCCGAGGGCATCGAGGGCATGGTGCCCGCGAAGGGGCCGCTCTCGAGCTTCGTCCATCAGCTCGTCGGCGGCGTCTGCGCCGGCATGGGCTACGTGGGGGCGCAGACGCTCCCCGAGCTGTGGGAGCGCGCGCAGTTCGTGCGCATCACCTCGGCCGGCGTCGCGGAGAACCACCCGCACGACGTGAGGATCACCAAGGAAGCCCCCAACTACTTCCACAACGAATGACCACCGACCTTCGCGGCGTGCTGATCGTCGACCTCGGCACCCAGTACACCCAGCTGATCGCGCGCCGCGTGCGCGAAGCCGGCACCTGGTGCCAGATCACGATCCCCTCGAAAGCGCTCGAGGTCGCCGCGGGTATGAACCTCGGCGGCCTGATCCTCTCGGGCGGACCCTCCTCGGTCTACGATGACGACGCTCCCCAGGTGCCCGCCGAGCTGCTCGAGCTCGACGTGCCGGTGCTCGGGATCTGCTACGGCATGCAATGGATGTGCCGCACGCTCGGCGGCGAGGTCAAGGCGAGCAACGAACGCGAGTACGGCCGCACCTCGATGCGCGTCCTGCGCTCGGAGGGCCTGCTGCAGGACATCGGTGGCCACACCGTCGTCTGGATGAGCCACGGCGACTCGGTTGCTGCGCTGCCCGCCGGGTTCGAGAACTTCGCCGAGTCCGACGACTGCCCCTTCGCGGTCGTCGGCGACCTCGAGCGCTCGCTGTTCGGCGTGCAGTTCCACCCCGAGGTCTCGCACACCGTGCGCGGCCGCGAGGTGCTCGACAACTTCCTCGCGCGCGTCTGCGGGCTGAACGGCGACTGGAAGCCGGACTCGATCGTCGAGCGCGAGATCGAGAAGATCCGCGCGCTGGTCGGCGAGGACGGCGAGGTCGTGCTCGGTCTCTCCGGCGGCGTCGACTCGTCCGTCGCGGCGATGATCCTGCACCAGGCCATCGGGCCGCGCCTGCACTGCATCTTCGTCGACAACGGTCTCCTGCGAAAAGGCGAGCGCGAATCCGTGGAGGAGGAGTTCATCGAGCACCTCGGCATGGACCTGACCGTGGTCGACGCGGCCGACCGCTTCCTCGCGAAGCTGGCAGGCGTCACCGACCCCGAGACGAAGCGCAAACTCATCGGCTACGAGTTCGTCGAGGTGTTCAGGGAAGAGGCCAAGCGCTTCAAGAACTCGAACTTCCTCGGCCAGGGGACGCTCTACCCCGACGTGATCGAGTCGGTCAATGTGCACGGCGGGAACACCGCCGTCATCAAGAGCCACCACAACGTCGGCGGACTCCCGGACGATCTCGAGATGGAGCTCGTCGAGCCGCTGCGCGAGCTGTTCAAGGACGAGGTGCGCATCATCGGCCGCTACCTCGGCCTCGATAGCCGCATCGTCGATCGTCAGCCGTTCCCCGGTCCCGGACTCGCCGTGCGAATCCTCGGCGAGGTGACGGAGGAGCGCTGCGATCTCCTGCGCGAGGCGGACGCCATCTGCACGGGCGAGATCGAGAAGGCCGGCGCCCACGTCGGCCTGTGGCAGTACTTCGCGGTCCTCCTGCCGGTCCAGTCGGTTGGCGTGATGGGAGACTTCCGCACCTACGAGAACGCCTGCGCCCTGCGCATCGTCGAGTCCCAGGACGGCATGACCGCCGACTGGGGCTACCTGCCGCGGGAGGTGCTCCAGAGCATCTCCAGCAAGATCATCAACCGCGTTCGCGGCATCAACCGCGTCGTCCTCGACATCAGCTCCAAGCCGCCGGCCACGATCGAGTGGGAATAGCGTAGGCCTCGGTCGGGAACTCGCCCGACCGGCCTCACGGCCTCACGGGGCGTGTGGGGCTGCCCGCGCTGGGAATTTTGAACGTTCATCGCTGAAATGGCTCCGCCAGGGCTGCGAACCCTGCCGGGTCCTGTATTCCGGCGCTCCGCTACCATCACCGCCTCGAGGGAGCGCGATCCGCGATCCCGCCCTCCGACCTCATCCCCGTACCCGATGAAGACCCAGACGACCCTCTCGCTCGCCCTTCCCCTGCTCGCCCTGCCGCTGCTCGCCTTCACGGGGAGCGCGGACAAGGTCACCTTCCTGCCTTCCGAAGGGACCACGGTCTCCAAGCAGCTGACCCTCTCCGCGACCTTCTATCTGGATGACATGCGCATGGTCGTCGACGGCAACGAGATGCCGGCGGAGATGATGGGCGGGGCCATGGAAGAGGGCCTGATGCTCGAGATGACGGTCGGCGTCACCGATGAGTACGTGAAGTCGGAAGAGAACAAGATGCTCCAGCTACTGCGCAGCTACGACGAGCTGAGCATGGAGGCCGGTCCGGAGAGCCAGGCCGAGAACGTCGACGAGTTCGGCGAGCTCGAGGACTCGACGATCTCGTTCACCTGGGACGCGGACTCGGAGGAGTACATCAAGGCCTTCCACGAGAGCGAGGGCGAGGAAGACCTGCTCGAGAACCTCGACGCCGACATGGACTTCATGGCGCTCCTGCCGAGGGGCGAGGTCTCCGAGGGCGACACGTGGGAAGCCAAGGGCAAGGATCTCGGCAGCATCTTCATGCCTGGCGGTGTCCCCGGCAACGGCAGCATGGACGACGCCGAGGCCGAGGAGTTCCAGGAGCTCTTCAAGGAGGAGATGGAGGCCCAGTTCGAGACGGCCTTCGAGGAGTTCGCCATCCAGTGCACCTACATGGGCACGAAGGAAGAGGGTGAGGTCGCTGTCGGCGTCATCGAGTTCAAGTTCGAGGGCGACATGGAGATCGACCTCGCCGACATGATCCAGCAGGTGATCGAGCTGCAGGCCGGCGAGATGGACTTCTCCGCCGACATCGCCGCGATGGTCGCCGCCGAGTTCGAGGGCGAAGGCGTCCTGCTCTGGGACATGAAGGCCGGCCACATGCACAGCTTCGAGATGAGCGGCGACCTGATGGTCACGGCCGACATCGAGGGCGACATCGACGCCATGGGCGAGGCCCACTCCGTCGAGATGGCCGTCGAGGCCTCCGGCGAGCTGAGCTACGCGATGGAGTCGACGAAGGGCGAGTAGTCCTTCGATCGAGACTGTCGAAGGGCCGCCCCGCGTTCGCGCGGGGCGGCCCTTCGCTCGTTCCGGGGCGCCGCTCGCCGCGGTCCGGCCGCCGCGAGCGCTACTCCTCGACGCCGATCTTGCGCAGCAGGATCTCGCGCACCTTCTGGGGGTTCGCCGTGCCCTTCGAGGCCTGCATCACCGCGCCCATCAGCGCGCCGACGGCCTTCGTCTTGCCCTCGCGCACCTGGTCGGCGATGTCCGGCTTGGCCGCGAGCACGTCGTCGCACCAGGCCTCGAGCTGCGAGTCGTCCTGCACCTGCTGCAGGCCGAGCTCCACGACCAGCTCGCCAGCCGCCTTGCCGCTCTTGAGCATCGCGCGCACGACCTGGCGCGCGCCGGAGGTCGAGAGCGTGCCCTCGCGCAGCAGCCCGATCAGCTCGGCGAGGTCGAAGGGCCGGATCGGCAGCTCGTCGATCGAGTTCGCGGCGTACTCGTCGTCGGAGAGCGAGCGGAGGACCTCGTTCGAGATCCAGTTCGCGGCCTCCTTGGGCTCGTTGGAGAGCCGCGCGGCGGCCTCGAAGAAGTCCGCGACCTCGCGAGCGGCGGTCAATACGCCGGCGTCGTAGGCCGAGAGACCCAGGTCGCGCTGGTAGCGCTCGCGTCGCGCGGCGGGCAGCTCGGGCAGCCGCGTGCGCAGCTCCTCGACGAAGCGCTCGCTCGCGTCGACCGGCGGCAGGTCCGGCTCGGGGAAGTAGCGATAGTCGGCCTCGCCCTCCTTCTTGCGCATCGTTCGCGTCACGCCCTTGTCGACGTCGAACAGGCGCGTCTCCTGGACCGGCTCGCGCGCGGGATCGCCGCTCTCCCAGCCTGCGATCTGGCGCGGGATCTCGTGCTCGATCGCGCCGGCCACGCCCGCGAAGGAGTTCAGGTTCTTCATCTCGACCTTGGTGCGCCAGGGCTCGCCGACCGGATGGACCGAGATGTTCACGTCGCAGCGCATCTCGCCCTTCTCCATGTCGGCGCGCGAGGCGCCGACGTAGACGAGGATCTCGCGCAGGGCGGTGAGGTACTCGACGGCTTCGTCGGCGCTCGTCAGGTCGGCCTCGGTGACCGACTCGATCAGCGGGATGCCCGCGCGGTTCAGGTCGACGAGCGTCGCGTCGCCCTGGTCGTGCACCGACTTGCCGGCGTCCTCCTCCATGTGGATGCGGTTGAGTCGGACCTGCTTGCCCGAAGGCAGCGTCAGGCCGCCACCCGAGCAGTACGGCTGGTCGTACTGGGTGATCTGGTAGTTCTTGGGGAGGTCGCAGTAGAAGTAGTTCTTGCGGTCGAACTTGCTCTCCGCGGCGACCGTCGCGCCGACCGCGAGCGCCGCGCGCACCGCCAGCTCCAGCGCCTCGCCGTTCAGCACCGGCAGGGTGCCGGGC
>CAYGST010000288.1:6079-6546 GCA_964352415.1 uncultured Planctomycetaceae bacterium
GTCCGGTGCAGAGCGGGCAGATGCGGCTGTTCGGCTCGCCGCCGAAGGTGACCTCGCAGCCGCAGAACAGCTTGGTGCGCGTCGCGAGCTGCGCGTGGACCTCGAGGCCGATGACGGCGACCCAGCGGGTGCCCGTCGCCTCCGAGATCCAGTCGTTGCCCTCGCGCCGGAAGCCGCTTACCTGTTGGGCGCTCATGCGGCACCTCCGGCGCTCGCCGGCAGCGCGTGAGTCTGTGGGGCGTCCTCGGCAGCGCCGAGCGCCGCGGCCACGCGCAGCAGGCGACCCTCGGAGAGCGCGGGCCCGATCAGCTGGAGGCCGATCGGCAAGCGAGCGGCGTCCGCCGTGAAGCCCGCCGGCACGCTCAGCGCCGGCAGCCCTGCCAGCGACGCGGGCACGGTGCAGAGGTCGGAGTTGTACATCGCGATGGCGTCGCCCGTTCGCTCGCCGAGGGGGAACGGGGGCGTGG
>CAYGST010000289.1:0-6545 GCA_964352415.1 uncultured Planctomycetaceae bacterium
GGTCGCTGCCGCGCGCGAGCGACAGCTCGAGCGAATCCTCCGTCGTGTAGATCTCGCCGTCCAGCGGGATCTCCACGACCAGGAACGTCTTCTGCGGCCACTGGGTGGCTCCGCCGGCGATGCGCGCGAAGAAGATCTGCGCGGCGTCGGCCTGCAGCAGGAGCGTCAGGACCGTGACGAGCACCGCGCCGGCGCCGAGGCCGAACGAGGTGCGCGAGGGGCGCGGGTCGCTGGTGCCCTCGAGCGCGAGCGTGGCCGCGCGCTGCTCGGCCTCGGCGACGACCTTGGCGACGAGGGCGGGGTCGATCTCGCTTCCAGACGCAGTCGCACGGCCGTCGCGCAGCTGCACGGCGCTGACCAGCACCTCCTTCAGCTCGGGGTGCGCGCGCTCCAGCAGGACGGCGAGGCCATCCGGGCCGGGCACGCGGCGCAGGCGCAGCGCGAGGTCGCGCCACAGGAACAGCACCGGGATCGCGCCGAGGACGACGAGGTGGACCACGCGCACGCCGGCGGGCACGTGCAGGGTCCAGTCGATCACGAAGATGAAGAGCAGCCAGATCGCTGTTCCGAGCAGCATCCGGCCGAGGCCGAAGAGCCACACCTCGCGCACCAGGCGAGCCTGCAGGCGCGCCAGGAGCTGGTCGAGCTTCGGGGTGTTGGGGACTGTCGGGCTCACTCGTGGATCAGCGCGTCAGCGCTGGAAGATGGGCAGGAAGCGGTAGGGGATCTCGAGAGTCAGGACACCGCAGGCCGTGCCGAAGGCCGGGCCGGGCCCCGTGTTGTTCGGCCACGAGCCGTCGTCCTTCTGCAGCTGGATGAGGACGTCGCGGACCTCCTCGAAGTAGGGCTCCCAGTACGGGCTGCCGACCGTGTACATGGCCTGCACTCCGTAGTAGTGGCCGTACCAGAAGAAGTAGTGACCCTTCTTGCGCAGCCCTTCTTCGCGATTGAAGGACCCGAGCTCACGGGTGAGGAACTCGATGCCGCGCTCGATGGCGGTGTCGGAGTAGATCCCGAGCCCGTGGAGCGCCGTGACGCCAGCGGCGGTCAGGGCGAACGACGAGCGTGAGAACACGTCCTTCTGGTAGTGGAAGGTGCCGATCTCGGCGCGGCCTCCGTAGGAGCGGTAGCCGCGCGAGACGGACTCGCCCGTCACCGCGGAGTCCACCACGTAGCGCGCGGCGCGGTCCACGGTCCCCTTGGGGACGCGGATGCCGATGTTGCGCGCCGCTCGCAGCGCGAGCACCTGACACACCACGATCGACATGTCCGACTCGATGGCGTAGGGCTCGTAGCGCCAGCCGCCCTCCTCGTTCTGCGACTTGACGATGAAGTCGACGGCCTTCTGGAGCTTGCGCTTGACGTCCTCGCGGGGCGTCGTGCCGTAGACCTCGGCCAGGAACAGGGTCGCAAACGCGTGGCTGTACATGCGCGTCCGGTGGCGCGTGATGTAGCCGTCCTCCTGGACGCTGTCGAGGATGAAGCCGAGCCCGCGCTCGACGTTGTCGCCGTAGGGGCCGCGGCCCGGGAGGTTGCCGCCGGCCAGGAAGGCCATGCAGGCGAGGGCGGTGACGCCCACGTGGCCGTTCGTCTTCGAGGTGAAGTTGTAGTCGTTGTTCAGCTTGTAGCCGATCTTGGCCGTCCAGCTGCCGTTGGGGTTCTGGTTCGCGGCGAGCCAGGTGAGCCCGCGCTCCACGGCGCGCGCTTGCTCTGGCGTGATGTCGATCGGGTTCGTCCCTCCCCGCGGGACCGGCATGTCGAAGGACTGGGCGAAGGACGGCAGGGCACAGGCGAAGGTGGCGAGGGCCACGCCGATGAAGCGCTGCAGCACGCTCATGACCACGGGGTTCGATCGATCGTTCATGGGAATTCCGGGTAGCCGTGTTCGGGCTCTCAACGCAGGACCTCGAGGATCCCGTCACCAGCCAGGATCAGCGCGGATCCGATCCCTTGCAAGTCAATCTCGTTGCTGGCCCCCAGCTTGGCGTCGAGGAGCAGCTGCCTGCGTGTACGACCCGTGTTGCGGTCCAGCAGGAAGAGATTGGAGTGGGCGCGTCCGAACCGCGTGTTGCCCTTCGTGCTGAACACGAGCGCAACGACCTCGTCGGTCTCCTCGGGGAGTCGCGTCAGCGCGTTGTAGATCTCGTCCCGCGTGAGCGCGAGGGGCTGGGACCAGCGCAGGTTGCCGGACCCGAGGTCGAACGCGTCCAGCCGCAGCTCGCCCGTCTCGTCCGGGAAGCGGTGCAGGTAGACCATCGGCGTATCGAGCTCGACGCGGCGCTCCTGCGCCACGCCGACGAAGCGATGATCGTGGGCGAGCTCATAGCTCCCTATCCGGCGCGTCGCTCCGATGCGGAGGTCGAGCTCGACGAAGATGCCGCGCACGTTCTCGGTCTCGGCGCCGACCACGGGCTGCAGGATGAGGAACGTGCGTCCGTCCCACTGCAGAACGGAGCGCAGGTGCCGGCGCCCGCCGGCGACCTGTTCGAAGTCCACGTTCCAGGCGAGGTCGCCGGTGCGCAGATCGATGGCAATGATCCGGTTGCGGTCTGCGTTTCGGCCGGTCAAGAACCACGGCACGACGAGCAGCTGGCCGGAGATCCAGGCGGCGCGGTCAGCGGACTGATGGATGCGAACCGGCAGCTCGAAGTCGACGATCGGGCGTCCGCTGAACAGGTCGAGCACGCGACCCTGTTGCTGGGAGCGGCGCGGCATCAGCACCACGCGATCCGCGCCGATGATCGGCTGACGACCGAAGCGCAGCGCGTCGAGGTCCGTGCGCCACACCTCCTGACCGCCGGACCAGTCGAGGGCGTGCAGCGCGTCGTACTTGCCGGCCACGCGAGCGGTCACGAGCACGAGCCCCGCGCCGGACCGAAGCGAGTGCACTTCACCTTGCTCGGGGGACCAATCCTGCTCCCAGAAGCGCGTGCCGTCCTCGCGGTCGATGGCGTAGACGCGCTTCGAGCTCATGGCCACCACGGCGCCGGGGACGAACACAATCGCGTCCGACCAGCTCGGCGGCATGTCGCCGGGCAGGAGCGGTTGCTCCCACAGCGGTCCGGGCTCCGCGTCCTCCAGCGCGTCGCCGGCGTAGGCGACGAGGCTCAGGTCGCGGCCGCGGGATCCGCTCTCGCGCACGTAGACGAGCACGGGCTCCTGCGATGAACCCCGAGCGGGCGGGATCGTCCCGAGGTACACGTGGTTGCCGTCGGACTGCGCGAGCGCGGTGATCTCGACGTCGAACGTGGGCGCGCTCGCTTCGGACGCGACCGAAGCCGGCGCGAGCTCCGCGAGCTCCGCGAGGGTGCGACCTCGGTGGGCTGGGGCGGGGGAGACGAGGCCCGGGTGCCGCCCAGCGAGGACGCGATACAGCCCGCGCGGGTAGTCGAAGTTCCCGGAGGTCTCGAGCGAAGCGCCGAGGTGCAGCAGCAGTTCCAGCTGGCGCGGCGTGGCCTCCGCCGGAGTCCAGGACTCGGGCAGCTCGCTGAGGGCGATCTCCGCGACGGCTGCAGCGTCGCCCTGCGCGCTCGCCAGGAGCAGGAGGTCGTCGTTCGCGTCGCGGCTGGCCTCCGAGAAGGGATACAGCTCCGGCACGAGCTCGAGCAGCAGCCGGTCCTGGGTCTCGCGGGCCTCCGCGAGCAGCTCCTTCGCCTCGCGTTCGTACGGGGCATAGCGGCCATAGCGCTGGATCAGCTCGTCGATGCGGCGGTGCGCGAGGTCGGCGACCGTCTCCTTGCCGGAGCCGGCGCGCAGGAGCGGCTCCTCGGGCCACACCTCCAGGAGTCGCTGGAGCTCGGGGAACTCATCGGCGGGCACCTCGCGATCCGCGGCGAGCTGCGCGCGCTCCAGCGTGGTCCAGAGGGACGTGGGCAGGTTCCAGGTGTCGAACAGACTCGCGTTCGCCTCGGTCAGGGGCTCGAAGCGCCAGCCGTAGGGAAGCCCGCTGAGCTCCGTGGCGACCGCGATCAGGTCGCTGTTCGCGCAGCGCTCGTCGAAGGTCGCGAGCACCTCGAGCTGGGCCTCGGCGTCCTCGTCGACGACGAGTCGGTACTCCTCGATGAGCGTGTCGCGCAGGGAGTCCACGTCCAGCGCGAACTCCCGCGCGCGGCGCAGCGCGGTGAGCGCGGAGGCTCCGTCGGCGAGGTCGACGTACACCTGACCGCGCGTGCGGAGCAACGCGTGCATCTCACGGCGGAGATCCTCCGAGAGGCTGGCGACGCCGAGGAACGGCTCGAGCAGGGTCTCTGCCTCGATCAACCAGTCGCGGGCCTGCGCGGTCCTGCCCGTATCGAGCTCGGTGCGGCTGCGCTCGCTCAGGAGCCCGGCGAGGTAGAGCGAGTTCTCGAGGTCGCCGCTGCTCTGCTCGTAGCTGCGGCGCCCGCGAGCGAGGAGCATGTCCCACTCGAAGTAGCCGTCGAGGGTCGCGTTCGTCAGTGAGTAGAGCGTCCCCTTCTCGACGAGCAGGTTCCCACCGCGCTGACCCTTCCACGGCAGCGACTTGTGACGCCTGCCGCCGCCGAAGCGGTCGACCTCGATGCGCTCGCTGCGGGTCGGGATGACGACGCGGTCGTCGAGCACGATCGCACGGGCGCTGGTCGCTTCGTTGGTCTCGATCTCACCCGCGGGGTAGCGCCAGGCGAGCTCCCGCGGCGCTTCGCGCGACAGGCCGCCCGAAGAACGGAGCGCGACCACCGGCCAGCTGCCGAGGAACACGGCGTTGCGATCCGCGCCGAGCAGGACGTCGATCTGGTTGCTGCGAAAGCGCCCGGCGATCGCGTCGATGTAGCTGTTCGGAATGGCCCACAGCGTCTCGCCGCTCTCCAGGTCGATTCCCAGCAGGTCCTTGCTGTCGAAGGGCGCAGCGACCACGACCCCATCCGCGACCACCGGGGGCGCGTTGCGCCACACGTTGCGGAGCTGCTGGGCGTTGAAGTTGTGGCGCTGCGGCGGCGTGACCTGATCGTAGAGCGTCTCCCATAGAATGCCGCCCGAGAACAGGTCCAGCGACGCGATCGCCCCCAGCTGCGACTGCACGAGGACCCGATCGCCCTCGACGCGCACCGGCGGCGCGCTGAACTCGCGCTCGGCACGCGCGAACATGTTGAGCTCGCGCTGGCCGCTGACCAGCTGCGTCGTCCAGAGCAACTCGCCGCTGGCGAGGTCGTAGCAGGCGACGTAGAACTCGATGCGACCGTACATGCGGTGCACGGGGACGAGCACCCGCGAGGCGCTGATGACCGGCGGGCCCGCGACGCTCATGCGCTCGATGAAGTCGCCGGAGTCACCGTCCCAATCGTCCGCGGGGGCGTGATTCCAGAGCTCCTCGCCGGTCTCCGCATTGAACGCGAACAGGCGCCGGTCCGGAATGACCGTCGTGATGTTGATGTTGCGGAACGTCGCGTTGGTGATGTCCGAGATGGGCACCTGGTGGGCGCTGATCACGATGCCCTCCGAGGCGGCCGGCGCGATCATCGAGTCCTCGAGCGAGATGCCCTTGAAGAAGCTCTCCTTGTCGCCGGGACTGACCCGCTCCCAGCCTCGGGGGCGACCGCTCCTCCAGAGCTCCGTGCCCGAGTAGGCGCCGATGGCGAACAGCTCCAGCGAGTCGGAGACGAACACCGTGTCCCCGACGCGGATGGGGTAGAGGTTGCTCCAGCCGGGCTCGAAGGGGCGCTTCGACGGCAGGCGGAACGGGCGCGACCAGGTGCTCGCGTGGGGACCCGGCGTGCCGTGCGCACCCTCTCCCGGACCCGGCAGGCGCAGGCTGCCGCGCTCCGGCATCCGCAGTCGATCCGTCTCGCTGAGCGGGCTCTCATCGCCGAGGGTCGCGAGCGCCAGCTGAACCCGGCGCAGCTCGCCCTCCGCGAGGGTGACGTCGGCTTCGGCGAGGCGTCGCTGCGCGGCCTCCCACGTCACCACGGAGTCGCCGTTGAAGTGGGCCGGCGCGCGACCTTCCGCCGCGCCGACGCGGCGGGCGAGCGCGCGCGTCCAGGCCTGACGCGCCTCGGAGAGGTTGCCGAGCTCGAGCTCCAGGTCGCCGAGCGTCCACCAGGCCAGAACGGCGGCCTCCGTCGCGGGCCAGCGCAGGGTGACCTCGACGAGGGCTTGTCGATCGTTCGCGCCGCGCGCGAGCTCCAGCGCGGCGAGCGCGCGCGCGGCGAAGCGCCGGCGGTAGAGCTCGAGCGCTTCGGGGGGCAGCTCGAGCAGGTACTCGCTCGCGAGGCTGACCGTGCCGCGGAAGACGGGCGTGTCGTTGGCGCGGCCGCTTGGGACACGCACGACCTCGCCGCGATGGGTCTCGATCAGCTCCTGCAGGTCGGCCAGCGCCTCGTTCCAGCGCTCGGCCGCGATGTGATCGACGGCGCGCTCCAGGCGCGCGGCCGCGGCGCGCGTGTTCGGAATCGAGAAGCCGGTGATGACCACGTCGTCCTCGACCTCGCCGTCGGCGCCCGCCTGCGCGAGGGCCCCAGGCGCAAGTGCGAGCGCGGCTCCGAACAGGACACCGAGGACACGACCCCGCCGCGCGCGGTGGGGGGCCTGGG
>CAYGST010000290.1:0-6456 GCA_964352415.1 uncultured Planctomycetaceae bacterium
GGGTGGAAGGGAGGCCTGGGCTTGGCCGCTGAGCACGGCTGAGGCTAGGGGGTTCGGGGGGGCTCCGAGCCGCTTGCCGGGCTTCACGTAATCAGGAGCACGCAGGAAGTCGGCACTCGTCCAGTCCCCAACGGCAGCGGCCCCGGCACACCCCTCTCACCAGGTGACGCCGCCCGCGAAGCTGCCCCGCGCTTCCATCCGCTCGCGCACGCGGATCGTCGGCACGCTCACCTCGGTGGTGTTCGGCTCGATCGACACCACGGGGCTCTTTCCGGCCCCACGCGCACGCGGGTACTCCCCCACGAAGGCCTTCACCTGCACGGGCGTCGCGTCGACCGGCCAGCGCGGCAGGCTCCACTCCCCGCTCGAGTCCACGGGCACCTCGACCCGGAACTCCGGCCCGCGCACCTCGAGCCAGGTGCGACCGACGATCCAGCTCGGCACCCACACCTCACCGCTCAGCGTCACGCTCCCCGCGAGCGCCTCGCGGTCCAGCCAGCGCCGCGGCTCGGGTTCGACGGAGACGCAGGACAGCGCGAGGCCGAGCAGCGCGGCGAACGCGAGATGTGTGATTCGAGTGCGACGTTGCATCGTGTTCGTCTCCCCGCAGCGCGCAGCCACGCGACCGCCCGATCGCTACTGATCGTCGCCTTCGTCACCGAGCCCCGTCTCCGACTCGGTGTAGCCGAGCGCCTGCAGCTTCTTGGCCAGCGCCGCGCGCTGGGCCGCCTCGTTCTCCGCCAGCTTGCCCTTGAGGTTGCTGACCGTCGGGTGCGCCGCCATCCAGGCCTCGTAGGCCGCGACGAGCTCGGCGACGAGCTCGGGCTCGCTCGACGCGCGATTCACGCGCTCGCGCGGGTCCTCGCGCAGCTGGTACAGCTCGAGGCCGCGGCCGTTGCGCAGCGACTTGCCCGCCGGGAGGATCAGCTTCCAGCCGCTCTCGGCGTGCCGCACCGAGACCGTATGACTCCCGTAGCAGAAGACGTGCTCACGCCACGACATCTCCTGCTGCGCGGCGGCCTCGAACAGCGGCACGAGGCTACGGCCGTGCAACCCCTCCGGCGGCGCGAGGTCGGCGAGCTGCAAGAGCGTCGGGTAGAGGTCCACGTTCTCGACGGCGCGCGTCACGCGCAGGCCCTGCGGAACGCCGCCGCCCCACAGCAGGAACGGCGTCGCGGAGACCGTCTCGTAGCCGTTCGCGCCGTGGATCATGTAGAAGATCCGACGCGGCAGGTAGCCGGGCAGGTTGGCCGGCGGCTCGTTGGCGATGTGCTCCCAGAGACCTTCCCCGTGGTCGCTGACGAGCGCGTAGACCGCGTCGTCGCCGATGCCGGCGGCCTCGAGACTCGTGAGGATCCGGTCGATCCCAGCGTCCAGGTAGCGCACCTCCTGGTCGTAGCGCCCGCGCTGGTTGCGCAGCTCGTCGAGCGCCGCCTCCCACTGCGGGTCGTTCGCGGGGCCGCGGGCGCCGAGCTCCGCGAGGGTCGCGAGCCACCAGCTGCGCAGCTCCGCGTCCTCGGCCCCGGCCTGCGGGAGCTCCGCCTTGAACTCGGGGTGCGCGGTGTAGGCGTCGTGCGGATCGTAGGCGTGGATCCAGAGGAACAGCGGCGGCCGCTCGCCGGACGCGTCCAGCGCGAGGGCCTCGGGCAGCTGCGCGTCGAGCAGCGCCTCGATGTCGCGGATGTCGCGCTTGCCCGGGACCTTCTCCGCCTCATCGGCCCAGCCGATGCAGTCGAAGTGATCGAAGCCGCGCGCGAAGCCTTGCCCCTCGTCCACGATGTTGTTCGCGACGAGCGCCACGGTGCGATAGCCAGCGTCGTGGAAGCGCTCCGCGAGCGTCGGCACGGTCTCGTCGAGCTTGTCGCGGTAGGCCGTGATGTACTGCCCCTGGAACATCGAGACCATGGACGGGAGCGTCCACGGCCACTGCGCCGTGACGTCCTCGCAGACCACGCCGGTCCGGGACAGGCGATCGAGGGCTGGCGACGTCGGACGCCCGTAGCCGTAGGTGCCGAGGTGATCGGCGCGCAGCGTGTCGACCACGAACAGCACGACGTCGGGGCGCTGCACGGTCCGGCTCCCCGGGTCGTCGGGCGAGCAGGCCGCCGCCGCGCCCAGGAGCAGCGCGCCGAAGAGCGCCGGAGCGAGGGAGGACTTCATGGAGGAGGAGCGAGCTCGGGGGTATTCGAAGACGGGGGAGCGCTCTCGCTCTCCCCCGCCTGAATGGTTGCGCGCCGCTTCAACGCCGCGCGGTGGACTCGTCGGAGCTCAGGGCTGGGGCGTACGCGGCGGCATCACTTCGAGCAGCTCGCGCGCGATCTCCTCGGCCGTGTCCTTCATCACGCCCTTCTGGGTCGCGCGGTTCTGGACCTGGCGCTCCAGGTAGAAGGTCCGCTCGAGCAAACCGCCCCACAGCTCGACGTCGTCCGCCGACGAGATCATCCAGGCCTCGATCTTCACGCTGACCTCGGAGTTCGACTCCCAGCGCGACAGGTCCCACTCGCGGATCGTCACCTGCAGGATGGCGTCCTCGTCGCGGGCGCCGGGCTTGTAGGAGGCGTTGACCACGCCGCGGTCGGTGTACGGCAGCGCGAGCGCGCTGTAGCGCCGCTTGATCAGGTTGCGCTGGAAGGCCTGGCGCAGCTCCATCTCCGGCACGCGCCCATCGATCGACAGGTCGATGATCGGCGCGACGACGACGTCCATCGGACGCGCCTCCTCGAGCGTGCCGTGGTAGAGCTCCTGCACGTTGCGGCCGGGGGGCTCCGGCAGGCTCTGGCACCCCGCGAGGGAGAGGCCGAGGCAAACGGTGAGCGGCGCGAGGGCCGCGACGAGGCGCGATCCGAGGGCGGAGGTCATGGCTTCCATTCCAGGCGTCAAGGGAGGTCGCAGCGTCTCCGCGTGGCGCGGGACGGCCCGGATTCTAGGGAAATCCGGGCCCGACCAGAAGGGCGCGGAGGGCGGGCGCCTGCAGTCCGTCCCAAGCTCCCGGCGCGCGGGGACTCGCGCGCGTCCGCCGCCCTCGAACTCCCCGCGACGGGCTGCGCTCAGGGCTGCGAGAAGACCTTCGGCGCGGCCGACGTGAAGCGGTCGTGACGCCGGAGGATGTCCGAGAACAGGAACGACTGCGGAGCGAAGCCTTCCCAGGACCAGGCGTCGACGAAGCAGGTGATCGCCCCGCTCGCGAGCGGCGTCCCGCCCTGGATCGTGATCGGGGGGACGTGGGTCGTCACGGTCAGCCCGTCGCTGGTCGGCGGGTCCAGCGTCCAGAGGTGCCAGCGACGACCCGCGGAGTCCACCAGCAGCACGTGATAGAGGCCCTCCTCGTCCTGAGTGCCGTCGAGGACGTTCTCATAGACGAGGTCGTAGGCGGCCCCCATCGTCATGCCGGAGGGCGCCGAGAGTTCCGAAACCGATGGCGGCGAGAGCGTCCCCGTGGCCGTCGAGAGCGGCTGGCGCACGCCCGAGCGGTTGCCGGAGGCGTCGACGACCTCGACGCGCAGCAGACGGTCGTCCTCGATCGCCAGCTGGCTCGCGAGCTCTCCGCCGGCGCGCGCGCGGGCCGAGTAGGCCGCGCGGATGTCCCAGCTGTCCGCGAAGCTGTCGAAGTACGGAACGCCGAGTCCCACCGTCATCACGCCGCGGATGCCGTTCGTGAACGCCTCGACGGAGACGCGCGGGCCGCCCATCGGGCTCGAGAAGTCGATGTCGTAGTTCGGCGGCTTGCTGAAGACCTGCGGCGCCGTCCCGAGCGGAACGTCGCCAGGCGGAACGCTCGCGCCGGAGAGCAGGTCGCCCACCTGGAGCAAGACGCTGTCCACCCCGGTCGCCCCGACCGGCAGGCGCGGGTAGTTCAGCTCGAAGGCCTGCAGGAACGTTCCGGCCGAGAAGGCGTCCGGGTCGTTCAGGTCGTTGGGAGCCTTCGTGGACAGGAACGTGATCATCCCGGTCTCCTCGGCGCGGATGCCGAGCTGCGGCAGGAACGAGCAGGTCGTCTGGTTCGTCAGCACGTTGTAGTTGCAGGCGTCCGACAGCGCGGTGGTCTCCCCCGGCATCGGAAGTCGGCTGTCGGCCACGCGGTTCTCGAGGAACGGCGAGGCGAGCTCCTCGCCCTGGGACGCCGACAGGATCGTGGCCGCTCCGAGCGGAGGCACCACCTGGGTCATTGGAACGTCGAGGCGTGTGGTCGGGACCGCCTGGAACGAGAACAGGTCGTAGCCCGCGGCCTCGACGGTCACGACGGTGATGCCCGTCGAGCCGGAGGCGATCGTGGCGAAGCCGTTCGCGTCCGTCATGGCCTGGGGCGCGAAGCCCGGCGTCACGACGCCGGCTACGTACTCGTGCGCGTAGACGTCCGCCATGACGATGGGCTCCAGCGTCGCCTGATCGAAGACCGTGACCTGGATGTCGAGGCCGTTCGGGGGCGACAGCGACGTGCCCTCGCCGCTACCGGCGCGCTGGGTGTACTGCAGGGTGAACGGCACCGAGGGGTTGAACGCCCGGTCGTAGACGATCACCGCCACGTCGAGCGGGAACTCGCTCTGCGGGACGATGCCGAGGTCGATCGGCGCGGAGACGAAGGCGCCGCCGAGGTTGAAGGCCGGCAGCGGCGGCAATTGGCCGCCGACACGGTTGTCGACGGCGCCGCCCGAGAGCATGGCGACGAGCTCGACGCTACGCGGCTCCTCGCTCGCGAAGCCGGCGAGGGACAGCTCGCGCAGGTCGCTGAGATAAACGGTCTCGCCCTCCTCGAGGCCGAGCACGTTGAGGAAGGTCGGCGGGACCGTGTCGAGCAGCGCGTCCTGGATGCCGTCGGTCGTCGTGTCCACGTCCAGCACGCGCAGGGCGGAGCGCGCGTCGCCGCGCCGCACCGCGAAGGCCAGGGAAACGTCGCCGTCCGCGAACAGCGTGATGAGCGGCGCCATCGAGCTGGTGAGCCCAAGATCATCCGCGTTGACCATCGTCGTCGCCGTCCCCGCGCTCTGCGGCAGCTCACGCTGCAGCGAGATGAGGTTGGGCGCGTCCGGCTCCTCGCTCGGGTTCGAGCCGACCAGGAAGATCTCCAGCACGTCGCCCTCCTCCGTCACCGGCGTGAACTCGACCTCGAGCATCAGCGGGTCGACGCCGTTCAGGTTCTCGATGCCGATGGCGTCCGTCGGGTCGGTGATGATCACCACGTTCGAGGGCGGCGAGAAGCCGGCCGTGGTCGCGCTGATCGTCGTCGCCGGGAGCGCAACGCCCTCCATCTCGCCCGGCGCGGCGAGGGTGGTCAGCGACTGCGGACCGGTCGAGAGGTTGACCGTGATCGGCAGGTTCTCGCCGAGGCTCTGGCGCGCGTCCGTCGTCGGGTTGATGCTGCGCCAGCGCCACACGCGGGACTCCGGAACCGCACCGCCCGGGCCGCCGCTCGAGATCTCGATCATCTCCGGGAGGGCGTCGAACGCCGGAGGGATGCCGTCGACGAGCACGTTCCACGACAGACCGGAGAAGGTCGTCGGGTCCATCACGCGGTTGAACACCGTGACGACCTCGGTGATCGTGCTGACGCCGGTCGCGCCGTCGAAGGGCCAGGTCATCAGCACCTCGGGCGTCTCGGACGGATCGTCGTCGACGGTGAAGGAGCCGACGACGCCGTCCGCCGGCTGCAGCGCCAGGGCGCCCGACAGGTCCCGGACGGAGGCGTCCTCGGTGTAGGAGATCTCGAACTCCTGGCCGGGGACGAGTCCGGTGGGGATCAGGATCAGCACGCGGCCGTCGCCGATCAGCGCGGCCGAGGCGGAGCCCCCGCCGCCGCCGAAGCCGGAGGTCGACTGCACGGTGAAGGCGTCCTGGATCGTCGAGGGCGAGATCGACTCGCTGAACACGAGCACGATCGGCGACTCGGGGTGGGCGAAGCCGGTCGGGAAGACCGCCTCGACCCGAGGCCCGTTGGGCACCACGAGCTCACCGGTGTCCGGGAAGGTGGCCGCGACCGCGTTGGCGCCGCCCCCCGGCAGGTTCTGGCAGACGCTCGGCCCGAAGACACACGCGGGGTTGTCGCAGGAGCTGAGCCCACCCAGCGCGAGGGCGCCCAGGGCGAGGGGCAGGCTCAGGGCGACGTTCCAGGGGCGGTGGGCTCGGGTTCGAGTCATGAAATGGCGGCAGACGCGGGCGAGGGCCCGAAGGGGGGCTGGGACCGGAGAGGGACGATGGACCTCTCCCTATCTTCCCGCAAGGGCGCCAGAGTCCAAATCCGGAGCCGCGGATTCCTGAGAGGAACGCCCCGGTGACCCCGTGAGGACTCGCCCCTAGCGGGTCCGTGGAAGCGAGCTCCGGTCGCGGGCGCGGACGCGCGGGTCCCTGCGAGGGGCCGGGCGCCGTTCCTGGCGGGAAGCGGCTTCAACACCCGGTCCTCTCGCACGACATTGCGCGTCGCCCTGGTGCGTCGCCGGGAGGCGGCGACGGGTCGGCGAACGC
>CAYGST010000291.1:0-6445 GCA_964352415.1 uncultured Planctomycetaceae bacterium
TCTTTGGCCCGAGCCTCCGGCTCGGCGAAACCCCTCCGGCCAAAGAAAGACTCACCCCCGCCGGCAAAGCCAGCGGGGGTGAGTCGGATCCCCAGCGCAGCTCTCAGCTGCACCCCCCCCAGCGGGGTCGGGCGAAGGTCCGAACGCCGACCGGGATGTTTTTTTTGGAGCGCCGCGGATTCGCCGGCCCGCGCCCGCTCTTGACCGGCCGTTGACAGCCCCGAGTCCCCCTCGGAGTAGGCTCTGGCGATGCCGAGCCCGGGCCCGAACGGTCGAAGAACCAGCGCCGGCCGCGGAGCCCTGTGGGTCGGCGGCCTCGGTGCGGCGTTCTCGCTGCTGCTCGGCGCCTTCGCCTTCGGGCCCTGGGGGGACGCCGGGGCGGCGCGCGACGCGGCGCGGGAGACGGTCCGGCGCGAGTCGGAGAGCTTCCTGGCCCGGGAGTGGACGGCCCTGCGGGAGGGCGGCGCCCTGATCGCTGGCGTTGGCCCCGTCTACCGCTGGGAGAGCGGGGCCACCGGCGCGCCCCCCCAGCCGCTGGCGCGCCCTGCCAGTCCCGCCAGCCCGGGCGGCTCGCGCAGCTTCCCCGCGCGCCTGGCCGCCGCCGAGGTGCTCGAGGTCTACGACGCGGACCCGCGGGCCGCGCTGGAGCAGGTCGAAGCCGCCCTGGAGGATCCTGAGCTGGCACCGGGCCAGCGGGCCCTCGGGCGGCTGCGTGCGATCCAGCTCGCGGGCCGGGCCCAGGACGCGGACGAGGTGCTCGGCCAGTGGCAGGCGCTGGAGGCCGAGCTGACCGGCGCGGAGACAAGTGGCGGACTGTCGATCCTACTGACGGCGGGGCTCGCCGCGGCGCGTGCGCTCGAGGAGGCGCCGCGCTGCGCGATCGCCAAGCGGCTGTCCCGGGCCTGGGCGGCCGGAGAGCTCGCGCTCCCCGAAGAAGAGGCCGTCGACGACCCGACGGCCGAGCTCGGGCTGCGGCTCTCCGAGCCGGCTCTCATCACCGCCCTCGCCGAGCGCCTCGCCGGACTCGGCGCGGACGAGAACTGCGTCGATTCAGGCCTGCAGCAGCGCCGCCGCCGCTGGCTCGCCCACGGACTCGCGACGCGGCTCGGGCGCTTGCCCGAGCCCCTGCGCTCGAACGCCTGGGAGCTGCACGCGACCAACGCCGGACCGCTCGCAGTGCGGGGCGATGCGGACGGCGCGCGCGAGGCCGTCTTCGTCGATCCGCAGGGCCTGGGGGAAGCGCTGGTCGCGCGACTCGACGAGGCGGGCGCGGGCGCGGCCTGGAGCGTCGAGACCGCGCGCGGAAGCCTGCCGCGCAGCGACTCCTTCCTCGGCGGCTGGCTGCGCGTCGCGCCCGCCCCGGGCGCAGATCCGGAACCGGTGGTGCGCGCGGGCAGGCTGGCGACGCTGCTGCGCTTCGGGCTCCTGCTCGCCGCGGTCAGCCTCGGCGTCGCGAGCCTCACGACCGCGCGCGCGCTCGCCCGCGAGCGGCGCCTCGCCGAGCTGAAGAACACCTTCGTCGCGAACGTCAGCCACGAGCTGCGCACGCCGATCGCGTCGATCCTCTTGATGGCCGAGAACCTCGAGGAAGGTCACGTCACCGAGCCGGCGAGCCGCGCGCGCTACTACGCGAACCTGCGCGGCGAGGCCCAGCGGCTGCGGCGGCTCGTCGCCGACGTGCTCGACTTCTCGCGGCTGGAACGCGGCGCCGGGCCGCGGCTCGAGCGCGAGGAGCAGGAGCTCGGCGCCTGGTTCGCGGGCCTCGCGCGCGACGCCGAGCAGCGCGTGGCGCCCAGCGGCTACGAGCTGCGCGTCAAGGCGAGCGACCTCGACGGGCGGCGCGGGCGGCTCGACGGTGAGGCGCTGCGGCGCGTCGTGCTGAACCTCGTCGACAACGCGGTCAAGTACGGCGCAGCGCCGCTCGGGCTCGAGGCGCGCTGCGAGGCGGACGTGCTCGTGCTCGCGGTGACGGACGCCGGCGAGGGCATCCCCGCCGCCGAGCGCGCGCGCGTCTTCGAGCCGTTCGAGCGCGTCGAGGCCCAGGGCGTCGCGGCGGGCACGGGGCTCGGCCTCGCGATCGTGCGCGCGCTGGTGGAGGCCCACGGCGGACGCGTTTCGGTCGCCGCCGGGGAAGGCGGACGCGGCGCGCGCTTCGAAGCGCGCGTACCGCTCGAGAGCGAGGAACAGCCGAACGATGGAGACGCGAACGTGAACGGAGGCGAGCAGTGAGCGGTGAACGCATTCTGGTGGTCGAGGACGAGGAGCCGCTGCGCATGGCGCTCTGCGACGCGCTGCGCGCGGAGGGCTTCGACGTGCTCGAGGCCGCCGACGGCGAGCTCGGGCGCGATCTCGCGCTGCGCGAGGGTCCCGACCTCGTGCTGCTCGATCTGATGCTGCCCAAGCTGGACGGCTTCGGCGTGCTCAGCGCGCTGCGCGCCGATCGGCTGACCGCGCCCGTCGTGATCCTCTCGGCGCGCGGCGAGGAGTGGGATCGCATCCAGGGCTTCGAGGTCGGCGCGGACGACTACGTCGTGAAGCCGTTCTCGATGCGCGAGCTGCTGCTGCGCGTGCGCGCGCTGCTGCAGCGCGAGTCCGGCGGCGCGCCGGGCGTCGCCGGGGTCGCGGAGTCCGCGCGCTTCGGCAAGGTCGCGGTGGACTTCGCCGGCTACGCCCTGACCGTGGACGGCGTGAAGCATGGGCTCTCGCGCAAGGAGCTCGAGCTCCTGCGCTTCTTCCTCGAGCACGAGGGCCGCGTCCTCGACCGCCAGCGCATCCTCGACGGCGTCTGGGGACGCGGCGAGTCGCCGACGACGCGCACGATCGACATGCACGTGCTCAAACTCAGACGCAAGATCGAGCCGGATCCGGAGCAGCCCGCGCACCTCCTGACGGTGCACGGCGTCGGCTACAAGTTCGTGCGCGAGCCCGACTTCGGCGGTCGTTGACCGCGCGTTGACAGGGCCGCTACCGGCGCCTGACACGCTGGCTCGCGTGCGGTCGTCCACTGGGTCGATCGCAGGGACCGGGGCCCGACACCCCCGCCCCAACCACGTCACACCGGAGAGACCGAACCATGAGATTCCCGACCCAGACCGCCTTCCTCGCGCTCGCCCTGCTCGCGGGCGCCCTGCAGCGGATCACGGAGGCGGCGCCCGCCGCCGCGAACGGAGCGCCGCTCGCGGGCGCGCTGACCGGCGACCCGAACGCGTCCAGCTCGCACCTGGGACGCGTCGAGCACGCGAACCTGATCGAGGGCGCCGCGCTCGCAGCGGGCTCCCTCGCGGACGCGGAGACGGCTCCGACGCCCGCGGAGCCGAACGCCGCAGGAACGCAGGAGGCCGCCGCGCAGACCGACGTCTCCTGCCGCTACGTCGGCCCGCTGCCGGAGCTCGCGGGCCCGACGCGGCTCGCCGGGTTCCGCCAGCGCGTGGCGGAGATCGAGCTGCTCGTAGACATCGATCGCGAGTTCGAGGAGGCCGAGCGCCAGCTCGATCTGCTGCGGACCTACGCGACGGCGTCGCCGGAGAAGGGGGGCCAGCCCTGGGAGGGGCAAGCGGAGGCCGTCGTGCTGATCACGACGCGCCTCGCGGAGCTGCAGCTCGCGCGGCGCGCGCCGGAGCGCGCGGTGCGCACGCTCAAGGCCGTGCTGCCGGTGCGTCCGCTCGCGGGGCTCGCGCAGGACGCGCAGTTCGAGCCCGCGGATCGGGACGTGCTGCAGCGTGAGGCCGCCTGGCTCGCCGACCCGCGTGTCGTCGCGCTGCTCGCGCGCGCCGAGGCGCAGCTCGAGCGTCGTCGCGACAGCGCCTCGCCGGCCGCCTCCGCGCCCGTGGCCGACGAGCTCACCGACGAGATCTGGCGCGACCTGCAGGTGGGCAAGGGTGAGCTCGTGCGCGCGATGGGCACCGCCGCGGTGCCGGCGCTGCACGAGCTGACGCTGCGCTCGATCACGGGCATCGACCCGGCCGCCGTCGCGGACCAGGCGCGCGACCCGCTGTACTACCTCGTGCGCTACTCGCCGTCGACCGCGCTCGACGTGATCCTGCCGAACCTGGAGGAGACACCGCTGATCTGGCGCAAGCGCATCGTGCGCGCGATGAAGCTCTTGGGGGTGATGGTCCATTCTCGGCGTGAGGCGGGCGACCGACTGAAGCTCGACGAGCCGCGCTGGCTGGACGTGCTCGACGGTCTCGTCGTCGATCCGCAGCTGTGGGAGGACCTGCTGCAGCTGCTCGAATTCCAGTCGCAGTACAGCGACTGGACGCCGGTCCAGGCCGCGGCGGTGCGTAGCAGGCTGCTCGGCGACGACGTCGCCGCGGCGCGCGCGCTGCGCGTGAACGGCCCGTGGAAGACCCAGCGCCCTCACAGGGACAAGAAACCGAACGAAGGCGTGCCCCTGGTCGAGGGCATGCGCCAGCTCGAACTCCTCGAGGCCGGGCTCCTCGCCGAGTCCATGGAGGTCCGCGAGATGGTGGCGTTCTTCCTCGCGAGAACGGAGATGCCGCTCTCGTTCCTGGGGCGTCTGGACGGGGCCTCGGCCGCGGTCCAGCTTAGCCTTCTGGCCGCGTGCAGAGGCGGTTCCGGGTGGGGACGCGCCTTCCTGGGCCCCCGCAAGAACGAGGTCATCGACGCTCTCTTCACCCTGGCCGAGGCCCCGGACGTGGAGGTCCGCCGCGCCGCCGCGGATCAACTCTCTAACCCCCGCCTGCGCGACGACGTCGACGCGCGACGCCTGCTCGTCTTCACGAAGGACCCGGACGCGGAGGTCCGCGGGGCAGTGTTCACCCACCTGCAGGCGAACGACAAGGACCGCCACCCCACGACCGAGGCCGAGTTCGAGCTCGTGCGCGCGCTCGCGTTCGACAGCGACCCGACGCTTCGCTACAGCGCCGTCAACATCGCGCAGCTCAAAGGTGAGCCCCTGCGCTTCACCCGTGAGGAGCTGCTGGCCCTGAGCGAGGACTCGGCTCGGGACGTGCGCAGCCAGGTGCCGTGGTTCCCGATCGAGGACACGGCTCTCGCGGTCGAGCTGTATCGCCGGCTCGCCATGGACCCCGACGAGCGCGTGCTGCAGAGCGTGGACAACCGCGTCGAGCGGGCGCTGCGCGAGGACGAGACGAAGGTCGGAGCGTACCTGCCCTACTTCGAGGCGCGCCTCGCCGATCCCGCGCAGCCCGTGATCCTCGGCGCCGAGCACCCCGGTCGCGTCGCCACCCAGTTCCTCGGGACGACCGAGGGCCTGCGGCTTGCGCTCGCGCACGTGCAGGCGCAGCCCGAGCACGACGGGCTCGCCGCCTTGCTGCGCTTCCTGCAGCGCACGAGCAACCAAGGCGACGCGCTCATCCAGGCCTGCCTCGCGATCCCCGCGCCGGAGCTCGAGTTCCTGCTCTACGGGATCGGCGCGGAGAAGTACCGCCCGACGAACTTGAACGGCCGCTTCCTGTACCAGAACCTCGCGAACGCCCTCGAGGGCTCGGACCGCGAGAACGTCGGCGTGGCGATGAGCGGCGCCTCCGTGGACGCGAAGGTCGATCGCCTCGTGCGCAACTACGCGTTCGGCTGGCGCATGCGCTTCCAGCCGGAGTCGTCCACGGGCGACCTGATCGCCTACCTCGGCGACCTCGGCTGGGCGGGCTACGACTTCGGCAACAACGACTCGGGGAGCTCCCTGCGCAGCCTCGCCGACGCCATCGACCCCGACGTGCGCAACGCCGTCGCGCTGCGCGTGATCCGGACACCGGAGATCGGCGACTACCTGGCGGCGACCGTCACCGACAAGTACTACCCCGAGCGACCCGGCGGCGTCGAGGTCTCGCGCGCGATGCTGAAGCGCTTCCTGACCCTCGAGACGACTCACTCCCGCGCCAGCACCGCCCTGCGTCACCTCGGCGGCGTTCCCGGCGAGGTCGAGCCGGCGCTCTTGAAGCACGCGCTCAAGATCGACAACGTCGACTCGATCGCGCTCGGCTGCATCGCGCAGCTGAAGGACCCGCAGTACCTGCCGGCGCTGCTCGAGTGCCTGAACCCGACGTGGATCGGGTACCACGAGACGCGGCACGCCTTCGCCATGGAGACCGCCTTCGCCATCAGCCAGTTCATGACGGACGAAGCGTCCGAGGTGCTGCTCGAGGGCGTCCAGATCGCGGAGACCGAGGAGGTTCGCCAGGCCTGCTTCGACGCGCTGGAGCGCATTCGCCTCTACCAGGAGGCGCGCGAGCGCATCGGACGCCGTGAGGTCGGCAAGGAGAAGCGCGACGGCGCCGTGCGCGAGCTGGTCGCGATGCTGGACGACGGGGACGCGGGAACGGTCGCCGCGGCGATCAAGAGCCTCGCGGCGCTCGGCGCCGTCGACGAGCTGCCCGCGCTGATCCGGCTGCGCAAGCACGCCGACGCTGGCGTGCGGGCCGCGGCCGAGGCGGCGATCGAGCGACTGACCGCTCCGGCCGAG
>CAYGST010000292.1:0-6419 GCA_964352415.1 uncultured Planctomycetaceae bacterium
CCCCATGACCCCGCCGCTCCGCCTCTACCTCGTCGGTGCTCACTCGACCGGCAAGACGACGCTGGCCCGCTGGGTCCGGGACGCCTACGGCCTGCCGATGATCTCCGAGGTCGCGCGCGGCGTGCTGGCGGAGATGGAGGCGCGGCTCGACGCCCTGCGCACGGACGTCGCCCTGGTGAACCGCTACCAGCGCGAGGTCTTCGATCGCCAGATCGCGGCGGAGAAGGAGCTGAAAGGCGGCTTCGTCAGCGACCGCGCCTTCTGCAACCTCGCCTACGCGGCCCAGCATTCCACGATCCTCGCGGACATCGCCCGCGACTCGCAGCTCGCCGACTACATGGAGACCGTTCGCGGCGGGCTCGTCTTCTACCTGCGCCCCCACCGCGAGCTCCTCGCCGAGGACGGCGTGCGCGCCGGCGTCGCCTGGGAGGAGGTCGTGCGCATCGACGGCATGGTCAAGCTGCTGCTCGAGATGTTCGGCATCCCGTACATCCCGGTCGAGTCCCTCGGCATGCAGGAGCGCGTGCGCCTCCTCGAGAGCGTCCTCGGCCTCGCCGGCCTCGAGCGCACCGACACCGGCGACGAGCCGATCGTCGAGGTCCCGCGCCCGCAGCCGATCGGCTACGAGCACCGCGAGACGTCGCCGACTCTGAACCGCGCGCCCGTGTCGAGCTGACGGAGGCCGAGCTGAGCGCGCGGGCGCGTCAGTTCGGTTCGCCCGCCAGCGTCAGCGTCCGCGGCGCGCCGTCCACCAGTCGCAGGCCCTGCGCTGCCCACTCCCCTCGCGAATGCGCGGCCCGGGACTGCAGCGTGTACTCCCCTGGCAAGAGCCACAGGTTGCGCGCGACCCCGGCGCCGAGCGTCTCGCCCCAGATGACCTCGCCCTCCGCCGTCACGATCCGCGCCGCGCGCGTCCCGCCGGCAGCCCCGCGCAGTACCAGCCCGATCCCGGGCTGCGCCTTCAGCTCGCGCCGGTACTGCAGCCCCGTCTCGAGGCGAACGCGAACCGGGTTGAGCGCGACCCCCCGGCCGCGCGCGGACAGGAGGACCTCGCCCGCCTCGAGGAAGTCGAAGGCGAAGTGGCCGCCCATGTAGTCCTCCATGTAGCGGGAGCGAGCGCGCTCGAGCCCGCTCACCGGATCGACGTGGACGACCTCGACCTCGAGCACGTCCCCGTCGCCGTCGAGGAAGGAGCCGATGATCTGCGCGACCGGCTCGATCAGGATCGTCTCGGGGACGGTGACAGCGCCCGGCGGGACGTCGAGCACCACGTACGCGTCGGCGTAGCCCTCGAGCCGCACGATGATGTGCTGGCGGCCGGGACCAACGTGGCTGAGGCTCACGCAGCCCCGGTCATCGAGTTCCTGGGGAATTCCTCGCACGGGCGCGGGGCTGCGACGCACGTGAACGCCGCCGTAGCGCCCCGGTTCGGGGGGCCGGAGCGTCTGCGCGTCGAGCACGCAGAGCTCGAGCGTGGCTGCGCTGCGCGCTCCGATCGAACGCAGGTCGAAGACGAGCGCCGACTCTTTCCCGCTCACGGCGACCGTCTCCAGCGGCCACCCGTCGCCGCACAGGGTCGCGAACACCGGCGGCGGTTCGAGCAGCGTCAGGGTGGCCGGTCCGAGCCGGAGCCCCTCCGACCGCTTGAAGGTCCCGAGGCTCGCCTTCGTCCAGAGAGCGTCCGCGCGTGGGGCCTCGCGCGAGACTCCGACCCACGGCGGCACTTCGCTCAGGACTCCCGTGAGCCCGCCGAGAAATCGCACCGGTAGCTCGATGTGGCTCTGGAGCTCGACGACGACGACCGGCGCGTCGTCGCTCCAGCGGCACTCGAGTTCCTGATCGTAGTGCCCGGGCCAGTCCGCAAAGCGCAAGGTCGCCACCCCCGGTCCATCGACCGCCCACGTCATGGGGCTCGTGCGCGCGAGGTTCGGCACCTGCGCGCCGTCTTCACCCGCGACGACCACGCCACCTGCGACCAACGCCTGTCGTCGATCGGAGACGACTCGCAGCTCGCAGGACGCCGCGCGGCGACCCGGCTCGGGCACAACAGGAGTCGGCTCGTCGCGCACCCGTTCACGCTCGGCCGGTGTCGGTCCTGCCGTCACCTCAGGAGCACGCAGCTCTTCAGGCGCTTCGCCGCCGCGTAGCGCGCTATGGGTGACGAGCCCGGCGATGAGCGCGAGCAGCACGACCGCGAGCCATCCGGTCGAGTTGCGGGTGTTCATGCGGGTGTTGCTGCGGGCGCTCCGGCGCGCTGGCCCACTGCGAGCCGTCTCAGTTCCAGCCGATGTCCGGCGGGAGCTCCGCCAGGCCCGCGCCTTCGGCGCCGAGGGCGCGCAGCGCCTTGCGCCAGATGGCGGACTGGTCGTGCTCGCCCTCGGCGCCGCCCTCGAACAGCAGGTCCGCATCGAGCGGGAGCGGCAGCCACGAGCCGCCGGCGAGCTCGCGCTCGAGCTGGCCCGCGCCCCAGCCGGCGTAGCCGAGCACGAAGCGCACGCCCTGCATCGCGGCCTCGATCGGCCCCGTCTCGAACAGCGCGGCGACCTCGTCCAGGTCCCCGCCGAGCATCAGGCCTTCGCCGACCTCGAAGCCGCCGGTGACGACGTCCGGGTAGCGATGCAGGATCTGCAGCGTGTCGTTGCCGACGGGGCCGCCCCAGAAGACGGGCAGCGGATGCGCGCCGAGGATCGGGTGCTCGGGCAAGAGCCGATCGAGCGTGAGCGACGACGGCTTGTTCAGCACCAGGCCGTAGGCGCCCGCTTCACCGTGCTCGCACATCAGCGACACGGTGTGCATGAAGTTCGGATCGAGCAGGTTGGGCGCCGAGGCGAGCAGCGTGCCGGTCGCGACCCGGAGTTCGGAGGTCATGGACGAATTGTAGCGCGCCCGGCGCGGCGCGTTCGCTTCAGTCCGCCAGCGGCTCGTCGGGGGCTGAAAGCGGCGCAGCCACGCGCTCGAGCGTCACGACGCACTCGACGTGCGGCGTGTGCGGAAAGAGGTCCACCGGGCGGATGCGCGTCACGCGATAGCCGCCGGCCACGAGCTTGGCGATGTCCTGCGCGCCGTTGTGGACGTTGCAAGAGACGTAGACGAGGCGCTCGGGCGCGAGCGCGAGCAGCTTCGGCGGCACCTTCGGGTGGAGGCCCGCGCGCGGCGGATCCACGATGCAGACGTCCGGACGCGGGAGCTCCGAGCCCTCGGCGACGGCGGCGTCGAGCTCGGCGAGCACGTCGCCCTCGAAGAAGCGCACGTTGGAGACGTCGTTGCGCTCGGCGTTTCTGCGCGCGTCGGCGACGGCCTCGGGCACCTGCTCGAAGGCGAGCACATCGCGCACCGCGCTCGCCAGCACCAGCGCGATCGTCCCCGCACCCGAGTAGAGGTCGTAGACGACCTCGCCGCCCGTCAGCGCGGCCTCCTCGCGCACGATCTCGAACAGACGCTCGGCCTGCACCGTGTTCGTCTGGAAGAAGCTGCGGGCGGAGACGCGGAAGCGCAGGCCGAGCAGCTCCTCCTCGATGTGGCCGGGCCCGTGGTGCGTCAGCTCGCGCTCACCGTAGGACACCGACGCGACGCCCGAGTGCACCGTTTGCACGAGCGTCGTGATCGCGGGGTGCCGCGCCAGGAGGCCCGCGGCGAAGGGCGCGAAGCGCTCGGGGTCCTCCGCCGACGTGACCACGTTGACCATGACCTCGCCGGTGTGCACGCCGTGGCGCAGCACGAGGTGGCGCAGGAAGCCGGTGTGCGCGCGCACGTCCCACGGCTCGAGCCCCTGCTCGAGCGCCAGCTCGCGCGCGCTGCGCAGAATCGCCTCGCCGCCGGGGAACAGGATCGAGCACTCGCGCAGGTCGATGACCTTGCTGAAGAAGCCCGGCGGGTGCAGGCCGAGGCCGAAGCTCGCGTCCACGCCTTCGGGTTCGTCCGCGGTGATCCAGCGCCGGCTGCCGAAGCTGAACTCCATCTTGTTGCGGTAGGCCCACGGCTCCGCGCAGCCGAGCACGGGCTCGACCTCGGGGAGCTCCAGCGCCGAACCGTCCGCGAGCGCGGCGCCGGCGAGGGCTTCGGAGACGAGCGCGTGCTTGGCCTCGAGCTGCGCGGGGTAAGCGACCTGCTGGAAGGAGCAGCCGCCGCAGCTGCCCGCGTGCGCGCAGCGCGGCGCGACGCGCGCGGCCCCGGCCTCGAGCAGCTCGGAGCCCTCCGCGTCGATGCGCTGGCCGCGGCGCTTGCGCACGCGGATCCGCCAGCGGTCGCCGGGGACGCCGCCGCGCAGACGCACGGCGTACTCGCCGCTCGTCCCGATGGCCTGCCCGCGGCGGTCGAGGGCCTCGATCTCGGCCTCGAGCAGATCGTCGCGGCGCGGCTTGCGTTCGGGTTGGGTCGTGCTCATGGGGCGGCGGAGTCTACGGGCCCATTTCCGCCGTGTACTCGGTTTCGGGTCGCGCGGCGCGAACTAAGGTGAGTCCGATGCGGCTCGCGACCCTCCTCTGCCTCTTGCTGGCGCTCCTCGGCGCCCCCGCCGTCGCCGCGCCCGGCCTCGCTCCCGCGGCCACGACGGCCGCGACGGCCGCGAACGTCGCCCCTTCGGGACGCGGCGACCGCGCCGCCGAGCTCCGGGCCCTCGCCAACCGCGCGGTCGAGCTCGGCGACCGCGCTCCCTCGCAGATCTACTACCGCATCGCCGAGGACCGCGACGCCGAGGCCTTCGCCACGCTCAAGGAGGCCCTCGCCCCGCTCACCGACCCGGGCTCGGCGCGGGCCGCGTACGGCGCGTGCGCCGTGTTCCACGGCTCGGCAATCGGGAGCAGCGTCGTGAACTGGCTCGCGCGTCAGAGCTTCAAGGCGACCGAGCCTGCCCAGCAAGTCGCCGCGACGGAGGCGCTCGTCTACTTCTGGCAGGAGGCCGAGGACGAGCTCCTGCGCATCCTCAGCAGCCACTCGATCCGCGCCTGTCGCGAGCTCGCGCTGGCCCCCCTGCTACCGAGCCTCGTCGCCAAGGGCGACCGTACCTCCTGCCGTCTCGTGATCGAGAACGGGAGCACGCGCGGCTGGAAGAAGACGGCGCTGCTCGGCGCGCTGACGCGCTTCACCGACCGTGAGGCCGAGACGACGATGGCCAGCGTGTTGCGCGACGACGCCACCACGCGCGACCTCAAGATCGTCCTGCTCGATGCCTTCGCCGCGCGCGAGAGCGACGTCGCGCGCCTCGCCGTCGAACGCCGCCTCGAGGACTCCGACGAGCGCGTGCGACTGCGCGCCGTTCAGATCGTGGCCCAGCGCAAGGACCCCAAGGACCTCGCGCAGCTCAAGGCCGTCGCCTTCGATGGCAGCCCGCGCTACGTGCTCGACGCGGTGCTGGCGCTCGCCGAGGCGCGCGAGGGCGAAGAGACGTTCCTGATGGAGCTCTACGCCTACACGCAGTCCCAGGACGACACCGTGCGCCGCGCCGCCGCCGCCGCGCTCGGCCGCATGCCGACCCAGTCTGCGCTGACCCTGTTGCACCGATTGCTGCGCGACGACGAGCTGCAGGTCCGCCTCGAAGCCCTCGACGGGATCGATCGTCTGCGTCAGTCCGCCTCCATCCCGAAGCTGATCGCCTCCCTCGGCGACCCCCGCGACCTGTTCACGAGCGAAGCGGCGCGTAGCCTGCGCCTGCTCACGGGCCTCGACCACGGCGTCTCGCGCAAGCGCTGGGAGGCGTGGTTCGACAGCGAGGGCGCGACCTTCCAGCTGCCGACCCTCGCGGAGTCCCAGGCCATCGAGACCGAGCGCGTCGTGCGCAAGCGCGGCGGAGAGGGCGGCACGACGGCGTCGTTCTACGGCATCCCGATCCAGGGGACGCGCATCTGCTTCGTGCTCGACACGTCCGGCTCGATGTCCGACCCCGCCGGCGGACGCCGCACGACGGCCCGTCGCGGCAGCTCGACCCGCATCGAGGTGGCCAAGCAGGAGCTCATGGGATCCCTCGAGCACCTGCTGAACGGCGTACGCTTCAACGTGATCACCTTCAGCTCCGACGTGCGCTCGTACTCGAAGGGGCTCGTCGACCTCACGCCTCAGTCGCGTGCGAAGGCCGTGCGCGAGATCGAGAGCTGGCACGCCTTCGGCGGCACCGCGCTCTACAACGGGCTACGCCGCGCCCTGCTCGACCCGGAGGTCGAGGACGTCTACCTGATGACCGACGGCGTGCCCACCGAGGGCGACGTCGTCGAGGAGGGCGCGATCCGGGAGCGCGTCGAGGAGATGCTCGACGGACGCGAGGTGAAGATTCACGGCGTCGCGATCGGGCAGAGCTCGTCGCTGTTGCGGCAGCTGGCGAAGGACACGGGCGGCGCCTACACCGAGATCTTCTGAGACTGCCCGAGTTCGCTGTTGCTACACGGCTCAGCGAATCACCGGAACATCCGAAACCGCCTCGACTTCCG
>CAYGST010000293.1:0-6413 GCA_964352415.1 uncultured Planctomycetaceae bacterium
GCGACATCGCCAGCCGGCGTTTTTCAATCAGGTTCCGAGCGGAGGGGCCCGCGCGCGCGTACCTTCTTCCGCCATGCACGTTCGGCTCCGTAGTGTCCGCTTCGCCGTCAGCGACTGCGTGACGCGCTTGCCCTTCCGCTTCGGCATCCACACGCTGACCTGGGCGCCGACCCTGACGGCGCGGGTCGAGCTGGAGACGGACGCGGGGACCGGGATCGGGCACTCCGCGGACCTGCTCGTGCCGAAGTGGTTCGAGAAGGACCCCGAGAAGAGCCTGCAGGACGACGTCGTCGGTCTGATGGCGAGCGCCGAAGCCGCCGCGCGCGTCGCCCAGAGCGCCAGCCCGCAGAGCGTCTTCGACCTCTGGTGGCGCACCTACAGCGTCCGCGTCCACGGCGAGCCCGAGAGCGCCCCCGACCGTCTCCTGCGCGGCTTCGGCGTCGCGCTCGTCGAGCGCGCCATCATCGACGCGGCTTGCCGCGCCGCCGGGCTCAGCTTCTTCGAAGCGCTCAAGCAGGACCTCTTCCAGTTTCGTCCGGAGGTCGCGCTCTCGGAGCTCGCGGACTGGTTATTGGCGGAGTCGCTCGGCGCCGCGCCGCGCTCGCGCGTCGCGCTGCGACACACGGTCGGTCTCGTCGACGCGCTGGTCGTGGACGACGTGCAGGCGCCGCGCGTCGACGACGGCCTGCCCGAGTCGCTGGAGGAGGACATCCGCGCCTACGGCCTGCGCTGGTTCAAGCTCAAGCTCTCGGGCGATCCGGTGGCGGACCGCGAGCGCTGCCTGCGCTTCGCCGCGGTGGTGGACGCCGGCGCGCCCGACGACTGGCGCGTGACGGTCGATGGCAACGAGCAGTTCGCGGACCTCGGCGTGCTCGTCGGGCTCCTGCGCGAGCTCGACCGCGAGCCGCTCGGCGCGTCCTTGCTCGAGCGGCTGATCTGCATCGAGCAGCCGCTGCCCCGCGCGCGTAGCTTCGAGACGTCGGCGATCGAGGGCCTGGCGGCGCTGGGGGAGCACGCGCCCGTGATCCTCGACGAGGCCGACCACGGCATCGAGGCCTTCCCGCGCGCGCTCGCGCGCGGCTACGGCGGCGTGTCGATGAAGAACTGCAAGGGCGTCTTTCGAGCGCTGCTGAACCGCGGGCTGTGCGAGCGCCATCGGGCCTTCCAGTCGGCGGAGGACCTGACGAACCTCGGCGTCCTCGCGCTGCAGCAGGACCTGACGACCGTCGCGGCGCTCGGGCTCGGGCACGTCGAGCGCAACGGACACCACTACTTCCGCGGGCTGAATCACCTGCCCGCGGCGGAGGCGCAGTCGGCGTTCGACACGCACCCGGACCTCTGGCGTGAGGAGGCCGGCGGCATCGGACTGCGGGTCGAGGGCGGCGAGCTGCAGCTCGGCTCGCTGCAGGCGCCGGGCTACGGCTACTCCAGCGCGATCGAGTTCGAGGCGCGGACGGCGCTCGCCGACTGGCGCTACGAGGAGCCGGCGTGAGGGCGCGCCGGCACGAGATCATCGTCGACCTGGCGAGTGCACGCGACCACGCCGAGGAGGCGCGCTGAGATGGAGTTTCGCACGCCTGGACAGGACAAGTCCTTCGAGGACTTTCGCGCGCACTGGGAGCGCATCGCGCCCGACCTCGGCGTCGACGAGGCGCTGCAGGGTCAAGACGGCCCGATGGGCGCGCCGCTGACCGTCTCGGGCCGCGAGATCGGGAACCGCTACGCGATCCACCCGATGGAGGGCTGGGATGGGACGGCGTCCGGATTGCCGACCGAGGACACGCTGCGCCGCTGGCGGCGCTTTGGCGAGAGCGGCGCGAAGCTGATCTGGGGCGGCGAGGCCTTCGCCGTCCAGGCCGACGCGCGCGCCAATCCGCATCAGCTGTTCCTGAACGACGAGGTCGACGTCGAGGCGGGGCTCGCCGAGCTGCTGACGACGCTGCAGGAGGCGCACGCCGAGAGCGGCGCGTCGACGCGCGACCTCTGCGTTGGCCTTCAGCTCACGCACTCGGGGCGCTGGTCGCGTCCGACGGCTACCGGGCTGGCACCGCGCGTCGCCTACCGTCACCCCGTGCTCGACGCGCGCGCCGGCGTGACGTCCGACGCCGCGGTGCTCTCCGACGATGAGCTGCGCGCGATCCAGGAGCGCTTCGTCGGCGCCGCGCAGCTCGCGCAGAAGACGGGCTACGACTTCGTCGACGTGAAGTGCTGTCACGGGTACCTGCTGCACGAGCTGCTCGGCGCGAAGACGCGCGCGGGCGCCTACGGCGGCAGCTTCGAGAACCGCACGCGCTTCTTCCGCGAGACGGTCGCCGCGATCCGCGAGGCCTGCCCCGGGCTCGCGATCGGCGTGCGCGTCTCCATCGCGGACGTGCACCCGTTCTCGCCGGGCGCGGAACGCCGCGGTGAGCCGCGCGGCTGGGACGAGCATCTGCCGTACCGCTACGGCTTCGCCGTCGACGAGGCCGACCCGCGGGGCTTCGACCTCGCGGAGAGCTTCGCGTTCCTCGGCCTGATCGAGGAGCTGGGCATCGAGCTCGTGAACCTGACGCTCGGATCGCCGTACTACAACCCGCACCTCCAGCGCCCGGCGGCCTATCCGCCGAGCGACGGCTATCAGCCGCCGACGGACCCGCTCGAGCAGGTCGCCGCGCACCTGCGCGTGACGCGCGCCTGCAAGGCGGCGTTCCCCGCGCTGGCCTTCGTCGGGACTGGCTACACCTACCTGCAGGAGTGGCTGCCGAACGTCGCTCAGCACGAGGTCGCGAACGGCCACGTCGACTTCGTCGGACTGGGCCGCATGGTGCTCAGCTACCCCGACCTGCCGCGCGACGTGCTGAGCGGCGCGAAGCTGAAGCGCAAGCTCGTCTGCCGCACGTTCAGCGACTGCACCACCGGCCCGCGCAACGGCCTGAAGAGCGGCTGCTATCCGCTCGACGAGCACTACCGACGCCGCGATGACGCGGCGCGCCTGAAAGAGATCAAGGAAGGCCTGCGTTGAACGAGAACCTGGAAGAGGCCGCGGAGCTGCAGGCCCTGGACGCGCAGCCGTTCCTGCCGCGCACGCTCGGCTACCTGAAGCGCATGGGGCCCGGCTACATGCAGTCGGCGATGACGCTCGGCGGCGGGACGGCGTTCGCGTCGATCTTCGCGGGGGCGGCGTTCGGCTACCAGCTCCTGTGGGTCGCGCCGGTGGCGATGCTGCTCGGCATCACGGTGCTGTCCGCGGTCGCGCACCAGACGCTCTCGACCGGCGAGCGGCCCTTCGAGGCGATGCGCAAGCACGCGGGCGGCTTCTTCGCCTACGGCTGGGCGTTCAGCGGCATCGCGTCCTCGATCATCTGGCAGTTCGCGCAGTACGCGCTCGCGAGCGCCATGCTCGTGACGCTCGCGGAGGGCTCAGGCGTCGAGATCCCGCAGTGGGGGATGGGCGTGGTCGCGCTCGTCTGGTGCGTCGGCGTTGCTCTCTTGTACGACGCCAGTCCACGGCTCGTGCGGCTGTACGAGAACCTGATCAAGGGCATGGTCTGGTTCATCATCGCCTGCTTCGGCTTCGTCGTGCTGAAGACGGGCATCCCGCACGCGGAGGACCTCGCGCAGGGGCTCGTACCGTTCCGGATCCCCGGCGAGAACCAGGGCGTCAAGGCGACCACGCTCGTGGTCTCGGGGTTGGCGGCCGCGGTCGGCGCGAACATGGTGTTCGTCTATCCCTACACGCTGCGCAAGCGCGGCTGGGGGCGCTCGCACCGGCGTCTGGCGCGCATGGACCTCGCGTTCGGGATGTTCGTGCCCTACGCGATCGCCGCGAGCCTGATGGTGATCTCGGCCGCGAGCGTCTTCTACTACGGCGACCCCGAGCTGTTCGCCGGCAAGAAGATCGCACCGTGGCAAGCGGCGGAGATCCTGGCCGCGCCGGACCGCCTCGGTCCCACGGTCGGGCTGTGGGTCTTCGGCCTCGGGGTGCTGGCGATGGCGCTCTCCTCGATCACGATGCAGATGCTCTGCTCGGGCTTCGCTCTGTGCGAGATGTTCGGCTGGGAGCCGAAGGGGCCGCGCTACAAGCTCGGACTGCTGCTGCCCGCCGTCGGCGTGCTCGGCTCGGTGTTCTGGAGCGACATCAGCCTGTGGGTCGCGGTGCCGACCAACGTCGTCTGCGGCTTCCTGCTGCCGATCGCCTACATCGGCTTCATGCTGCTGCAGCGCAGCGAGGCCTACCTCGGCGCGGACAAGCCGCGCGGAGCGCTGGCGAGCTGGTGGCTCGCGGGCATGGGGATCGCCACGGCCGTACTCGTCGGTTTCCTCGGCTGGTTCGCGTACCACAACCTCGGCCCCTGGCTGGAAGAGCTCGGCGCGTGAAGGTGCGCGTCGAGGCGCTCGGGCGCATGCTCGAGCTCGACGATGGCGTACTGGCGCCGTATCAGGCACAGCTGCTCGACGGCGAGACGGCGCCGCCTGTGCGCCTCGTCTACGCCGCCGCGCACGTCTGCATGCGCGCGGAGTATGCGGCGGTGCCGCACCGCCACGACGCGCCGGTCAGCGGCGAGGGGCTCGAGCCGCTGCTCGACTGGGAGGCGACGCTCGCGCTGCGCAAGCGCCTCGACCGCCTCGGCTTCGGCGTCGCCGAGGCGATGGACACGGCGCAGCGCTTCCACGTCGGCTGGCCGGTCGCCGCGAAGCTGATCGAGTGCACCGGCGCGCTCCGGCTGCGGCGCGGTTTCTGCGCGGGAGCGGGTGTCGACCACCTGCCCAGCGTGGAGAGCGAGGCGCAGCTCGTCGAGGGCGTCGCGTACCAGGCGCGCTACATCCAGCAGCACGGCGGCATTCCGGTGCTCCTGCCGATGCTGCGGCTCACCCAGGAGGGGTACGACGAGGACGGGTACGTGCGCGTCTATCGCGCGCTCCTCGAGCGCGTCGAGGGACCCGTGTTCGTGCACTGGCTCGGCGCGATGTTCTTGCCGGCGCTCGAGGGCTACTTCCCCGGCAGGAGCTTCGAGCGCGTGATGGAGCTCGATCCGCAGAAGGTGCGCGGTGCGAAGCTCTCGCTGCTGGACGACGCGCAGGAGCGCCGGCTGCGCGCGGAGCTGCTCGAGCGCGACCAGCTGCTGCTCACCGGCGACGACTTCCACTTCGGCGGGCTGATGGCTGGCGGCCCCCTGCTGCGCACGACCGAGATCGCGGGCCGCGAGGTCGCGCTCGGCGACTTCAGCCACGGCCTGCTCGGGATCTTCGACGCGGTGGCCGAACCAGCGGGCGTCGCGCTGCAGCTCCTCGCGCGCGGCGACGAGGCCGGCTATCGCGCGCTGATGGAGCCGTGTGAGGTTCTCGGCCAGCACCTGTTCCAGGCGCCGACCCAGCACTACAAGGCCGGCCTCGCCTTCCTCGCCTGGCTCGGCGGCTGGCAGCCGAACCCCATGCTAGCCGTGCACGAGGAGCTCGCGCGCGACGCCGCGCACTACGTCGAGGCCGCGCGCCTCGCCTCGGCCGCCGGCCTCTTCCGCGACGCTCCTGGCGCCGCTGCACGTCTGCGGGGCTTCCTCGCGGACGCGTGACTCTTCCACCGACCCCATGCCCTGCTGCGCGCCCTCGCGAGCCGCTTCGCCGCCCATGATTCTCGTTCTCCGCTGTGTGCTCCTCTTCGTCGCGACCCTGGCCCCGATGGCATCGGCCGCGGAGTCGCTCGCGCCGCGCAGCGTGCTCGAGTCGGCGCGGTCCACGGGTGCGCCGGACGTCACGGCCGATCGAGCGGCGCTGCTGGCCGGCGTGACGAGCGTCGATGCCATCGGCTCGCCGGGGCCGGTCGTGGTCTACGGCCCGAACGCGTTCGTGGTCCTGACCGACGCGCGCGGCGAAGCGCTGGTCGGCGCGGCGCACCACGGCGAAGGTCGCGTCGTGGCCTTCGGTCACGGCGGCTACTGCGGGCGGGGGAAGGAAGGCTCGGACCGTCAGCGGCTGCTCGACAACGCGCTCGGCTGGGCTGGCGGCGGCGCGCCGGACGCGAAGGTCGCGACGCTGCGCAGCGGGCTCGAGCTGGAGGGCGTCGACGTGCTCCTCTGGCCGGGCGGGGCGCTGCCCGAGCGCGATCAGCAGCGTGTGCGCTCGTTCGTGCTCGCGGGCGGGGGCCTCGTCGTCGGCCAGTGCCCGTGGGGCTGGCAGCAGCTCAACCCCGAGCAGCGCCTGCGCGACGACGCGCCGGTCAATCGCGTGACGAACCCGATGGGGCTGGCGTTCGGTCCGACCACGCTGTCGGGGCCGTTCGTTGTCGCCGAGTCTCGGCCGGAGCTGGCGCACGCTTCGGACGCGCTCGCCGCGCTCCTCGGAGAGGCCGATGAGAGCGATGAAGCGGACGAACCCGCGGCGCGCGCGCAGCGGCTGCGCTGCCTCGAGCGCGCGCTCACTGCGCTACCGACCGGCGA
>CAYGST010000294.1:0-6394 GCA_964352415.1 uncultured Planctomycetaceae bacterium
CCCGCGAGCGTCGTACTGCAAGTTCTGCGCGCAGGCGCTCTGAGCCGGCGCGCGGCGCGCCACCCGCTGCGCGTTCGTCCTCAGTCTGCTAGCGCCTGCTCGATCGCGTCGAGGACCAGCTGCGGGCGCGTGTAGAGGAGCTGGTGGCCGGCGCCCTCGATGCGGATCTGGCGCACGCCCGGTGCCTGCGCCTCGAGCTGCGGCAGGTGGATCGTCGGACTGACCACGCGATCCCCCTCGGCCACGAGCGCGAGGACGGGGACGCGCAGCTCGGCGTAACGCTTGGACTGCCGGCGCAGGTACGGCTTGAGCAAGCGCACGTCCTCGGTGTTCGCGCGGTAGCTCGCCGGGCGCAGCGCGAGTCGGATCGGCGAGGCCGCGAAGGACGGCGGCACCTCCTCCGGCGCGAACACCTCCTCGATCGCGCCGCCTCCGAACCAGTCGCCGAGCGGCGGAAGGAGCGTCTCGCTCAAGAGCCAACCGAGGCCCGGGACGGCGGCGATCTTGTACTCGAGGTCGAGCGGATCGGGCCACGGGTGACTCGGCCCGTTGAGGAGCACGACGCCGCGCAGCTCATCGGGCGCGGCCAGCGCCGCCGCGAGGCAGACGGCGCCGCCGTAGGAGAAGCCAACGAGCAGCGGCTGCTCGAGCCCGAGCTCGCGAATCACACCGAGCAGGAGATCTGCCTGCGCACCCGGATCGACCTCACCTGCGGGTCGATCGCTGTAGCCATGTCCCGGTCGATCCCAGAGCACGCAGCGGTAGCGCGCGCTCGCCTCGTCGAGAATCGTTGCTGCGAAGTCCTGGGACGCGCCGTAGGCGCCGTGTACGAACACGACGGGCGGTCCAGTGCCGCGCTCGACGACGTGCTGACGCAGGCCGTCGACCTCGACCCAATCGCCGACCGCCGGGAACTCCGTCTCGGCCGCGTGGCTGAGGTAGCGCGTCGCGCCGAAGCCCATGGCGAACAGCGTCAAGATGGAGAGCGCGCCGCTCCCGATCCCCCGCAGCCAGCGCACACAGCCGCTCTCGCCTCGCTTCAGTACACCCATGAGATCACCAGCGTGCCGAAGTCGTTCGACGACCCGCGCGGGAACTCGTCGTAACCGCCGAGGTTCGTGAAAGCCTGGTGGACGAAGAGCCGGTTCCAGGCGACGACGAGCCCGCCCGTGAAGACCAGCGGGAAGTCGTCCCGCGGTCCACTCGGGCTGTCGGTGAACGTGTTGCCGTCCGTCGGCAGGAAGCGCGCGATCCCGTAGAGCTGACTCTCGAGATAGCCGTACACGCGCCAGCCAAGGTCCGGCGCGGGCCTCAGCCCGACGAGCCCGCCGCTGCCCGTGCGCAGCGCAACGGGTCCGAACGTGTCCGGCACGCCGTAGCCGAAGCGCGCGGCGATCCCCGCCGATGCGCCGATGTAGTAGTTGCCCGCGCCCCCCGCCGCGCTCGCCGTGAGGTCCAGACCGAAGCGCCGATCCCCGGCGCGGCGCCACAGCCGGCGGTCCCAGCGGTAGTCCAGGTTGAGGAGCAGCTCGTCCGAGAGCTGCGAGTCCCAGCCCTGGGGAATCGTGGTCCCGAGGAGCCGGTGCAGCTCCTTCTGGATGTCCTCCGCGCCCGAGCTCGGGCCGACGAGTCCGAGGCGCAGCGTGTACGAGTGCATCGAGCGCTCACCGCGCGCGTGCAGCGTCGCGTCGAAGAACACCACGCCCGCGTACGGCTGCTCGTCCAGCGGCGGCACCGGCGCTTCGATGTCGGTCGGCGTGTACATCTCGAGCCCGTAGACCAGCGAGACGTGCGGCGTCCGCTCCGCGTCCCTCATCCGCGGCAGGAAGTCGAAGGTGTCGACCAGGAGCCGGAACGGTGTCCCTTCCCGGTGCCGACGCACATCCCCCGTGATCCAGCTGAAGCCGACTCCCGCGGTGTAGTCGTCGTCCTGGTACGCGACGATGTCGTTCTCGAAGAAGAACGAGAAGATCCCGAGGTCGCTCGCCGGCTCGACCTCCGGCCCGAGCTCGGTCTCGAGCGCAGGCTCGGCCCGTGCTTCGGAGGGCTCGTGCGCGACCGCCTGGCCAGCGCCGAGCGCCAGGAGGCAGGCCGCGCGACCCGCTGCACGGGACACGCCCCCGCGCTTTCGTGCGATCGGCATCGCGAGAGTCTAGCCAGCCCGAGCTCAGAGCAGGCGCCTGAACGGAGCGATCACCGTGGTCAAGAGGCGCACCTTCCAGCGCTTCCAGGTGGAGCCCTCCGCGGGCATCTCGCCCACGCGGCGGTAGCGCTCGAAGAAGTCCGGCGAGCTCGCCGGCACGGGCTCGGCACCGTCTCGCAGCTCGAACATCGCGTAGCCGAACCACGGCCAGACGTCGAGGATCGGGAGCGCACGCGAGACACCGCCGAGGACCGCGTTCAGATCGTCCCAGACCGGGAGCGGGTCGATCAGGTGCCCGACCCAGGCGTTGTCGTCCGACATCGCGAGCTCGAGCTCAGCGCGCAGCTCTCGCGTCAGCCCCTCGTCCCAGACGACGAACCAGGCCTCCGTGTTGTAGAGCTGCGAGCGCGGATCCATGTTGTGCGAACCGATGATCGAGGCCTCGTCGTCGATCACCGCGGACTTCGCGTGGATCGCGATGACGGGCGACGCGAGCACGCTGCCGTCCTCGTCCACCTCACAGAGCGCGTCGAAGCGCGGGACGAAGTGGCGCACGCCCCCCGGATCGGAGCGCAGCTCGCGCAGGTCCAGCCCCTGGCCCAGCAAGTAGCGCTTGCGCTTGCGCGACGCGGAGTAGGTCAGGAGGTTCGCCGTCGAGGCGAAGCTGTTCGTCAGGTACTGGACCTTCGGAGCCCGCGCCATCATGGCCACGAGGTTCGTCTCGGAGCTCGGCATCAGGACGAGGTAGTTCGACTGCAGGATGACGCTCTCCGTGGCGCCGGCGAAAGCCTCCTCCGAAGGTCCCGCCGGCCGCTTCCACGTGTTCCAGTCGTAGAATCCGTCCTTCTGCGCCCGGTCGGCCTCGAACTCGACGCGCCCGACGCGGTGCAGCGTCGAGTGCGGCAGCACGGTGGCAAGCTCCCGGACCCCCGCGCGCGCCGACATCCAGTCGAGCGGGGCCAGCCGCTCCTGGTCGAACGCGATCTCCCGCGGAGCGGCCTCGAACCGAAGGACGTCGCGGGCGATGCTCTCGAGCCGCGCCGCCGGGACGCTGATGGGATCGTCCCAGTAGGCGTCGAAGGAGGCCGCGACCTCGGCCACGACAGGGCCGGCGACCAGCAGGTCACGGTCGAGGTAGATGAACTCCCGATCGAGATCGAAGTAGGACTCGGCGATGTTCCGACCCCCGACGAGCGCGAGCTCGCGGTCGACGACGAGCACCTTGTTGTGCATGCGCTCGTTCAGGCGATCGAAGCGACGCAAGGCGTCACGCGTGAGGTCGTAGCCAGCCAGGCTCGAGAACTCCTTCACCGGGTTGTAGAACGAGAACTCGAGCTTCTCGTGGGCGAGCGCGAGCGTCGCGCCGAGACCGTTTTCACGCACAGCCAGCTGGTCCACGAGGATGCGAACCCGCACGCCCCGCCGCGCGGCCTGGTAGGCCTCGCGCAGGACGACCTGGCCGGCGAGGTCGTCCGCCCAGACGTAGACCTGCAAATCGATCGAGCGCCGCGCGCTGCGCATCAGATGGAGCCGAGCCGCCAGCGCGTCCTCACCGACGTGCAGCGGAATCGCGATGTGCGCTGGCGCGTCCCCGGCGGCGCCGGCCTCGAGCTGGTCGACGAGCTCCCGCAGCTCGCTGGCGATCGGCTGCGCGCCCCAGCTCCGCTCGCGACCGACACGCCGCTCGATGATCGCGTCCGAGGTCGCGAAGTCCACGGGCGTCGCTCGGCAGGCGGCGAGCGCGAACAGCGCGGTGGCCAGGAGCACGTGGAGACGGTCCGAAGTGCAATCGGGCATCGGAACAACCTACTCCGCTCCCCGTGCTCGCGAAAGCGAGCTCCGCGCCCGGCACCTCGGGCTCCGTTCCCTGCCCGGACAGCGCGGACCTTCGAGCGAATGAACGCCGTCGAAGTGCCGCGCTCGCTACCCTACGGCCATGATCTCTCCCTCCACTCGCGGCCACGCGCTGCTGTTCGTCGCCGCCACGCTGGCGGCCCCCGTCTTCGCCCGCCAGGACGCCGCACCCGCGCCCGAGGCAGGCGTCATAGCGTTCGAGTTCGCGCCCGAGGTCTTCGACGGGCCCTTCGACGGCGACCTGTTCCTCGCCTTCGCCGAGGAGGGCGAGCCGCGCGAGGCGATGCACGCCTGGTTCGAACCGCCGCCGGTCCTGCGCTTCGACGTCGAGGACGCCGAAGGCACGCTGCGCCTGAAGAGCTCGGACGCAGCCGCTCACTTCCCCTTCGAGTGGAGCGAGATCGCGAGCGGCCCGTGGCGCGTCCAGGCCGTCGCGCGCAGGAACAAGACCGGCCGCGAGCCCGGGCTCGACGAGGGCGACGTCTTCAGCGCGGCCGCGGAGATCACGTACACGGAAGGCTCTGAAGGCGTCATCACCCTGCGCCTGGACCAAGTCGTCAGCGAGGACCCGTTCGTCGAGAGCGAGCGCGTCAAGCTGTTCACGTTCGTCAGCCCCTCGCTGTCGGAGTTCCACGGCTTCGAGTACACGCTGAAGGCCGGCGTGCGGCTGCCGCGCTCCTTCGGCGAGCGCGACGCGCACCCCGTCGTCTACAGCGTCACCGGCTTCGGCGGCACCCACGAGAACATCCGCGGCTGGGATCGGCGCGTCGGTGAGGACAGCATCCTCGACGACTGCCTCATCGTCGTCCCCGACGCCACGAACCGCTACGGCCACTCGGTGTTCTGCGACTCGCGCAGCATCGGCCCCTGGGGCAAGGCGCTCGTCGAGGAGCTGATTCCGGCTCTGGAGAAGGAGTACGGCGGCGCCGGCGCCGCCCACCGCTACACGACCGGCGTGAGCTCGGGCGGCTGGTCCTCGCTCTGGCTGCAGGTCGCCTACCCGGGCGCGTTCTCCGGCTGCTGGAGCCACGTCCCCGACCCGATCGACTTCCACGACTTCCAGCAGATCGACCTCTACACGCCGCTCGAGGACGGCTCGCCGCGCAACATGTACGTGGACGAGTCCGGCGCGCGCCGGCCGCTCGCGCGGCGCGGCGACGACGTGATGCTCTACTACGAGGACTTCGTGCGGCACGAGCACGTGCTGAACCCTGGCGGCCAGATCCGCTCCTTCGACGCCACCTTCAGCCTGCCCGGACCGGGTGGCGCGCCGCAGCGCGTCTTCGACTTCGAGACCGGCGCGATCGACCACGCCGTCGCCCAGTCGTGGCGGCCCTACGACATCTCGCACACGCTGCTCACGCGCTGGGACGAGCTGCGCGACTCCCTCGCGGGCAAGCTGCACGTCTACGCCGGTGGCGTGGACACCTTCTACCTCGAGGGCGCGGTCGAGCGCTTCCAGGGATTGGCGCGCGAAGCCGGGATCCTCGACCAGATGACGATCGAGGTCGTCCCGGGCCTGCCGCACACGCTCTACGGGCCCGGCCAAGAGGCCATGATGGCGACGATCGCCAAGCGCTGGAGCGAGGCCGCGGACGACTGAGTCTCTCAGCGAGCGACCGATGCGAAGCGAGCGGCTCCTTGCAACCAGCCGCGCGCCCGCGCGAAGGCGATCACTCACGCCCCGTCCCTGCGACCCCGATCCATGACCGATCTCCACAGCCCCCTCGAGTTCACCCGCGGCCCCGCCATGAAGAACCGCTTCATGCTCGCGCCGATGACCAACTGCCAGAGCCACCCGGACGGCCGTCTGTCGGACGACGAGCGTCGCTGGCTCGTGAAGCGCGCGCAGGGCGGCTTCGGGCTCGTGATGACCTGCGCCGCCCACGTCCAGGCGATCGGCCAGGGCTTCCCCGGCCAGCTAGGCGTGTTCGGGGACGAGCACGTCGAAGGGCTCGCGCGGCTGGCGGACGAGCTGCGCGCGGCGGGCAGCCTCTCGTCCGTTCAGCTGCACCACGCGGGTCGACGCGCTCCGGAGACGCTCATCGGCCAGCAGCCCGTCGCTCCCTCCGCGTGCGAGGAGACTGGCGCGCGCGCCCTGACCCTCGCTGAGGTCGAGGCGCTCGTCGAGGACTTCGTCCTCGCCGCCGAGCGGGCCGACCGCGCCGGCTTCGACGGCGTCGAGATCCACGGTGCCCACGACTACGTCCTGTGCGAGTTCCTCTCGCCCGCGACGAACCGCCGCGAGGATCGCTATGGCGGCTCGCCCGAGAACCGCGCGCGCATCGTGCACGAGATCGTGGACGGGGTGCGCGCGCGCTGCCGCGAGGACTTCCAGCTCGGCCTGCGCATCTCGGCGAGGCGCAGGCCATAGCGCTCGGGCGAGATGCGCAGGCC
>CAYGST010000295.1:0-6352 GCA_964352415.1 uncultured Planctomycetaceae bacterium
TTCCTGCAGCGCGGCGAGTGGGAGGGCCGCCGGATCGTGTCTGAGGCCTGGGTCGACGCCTCGGTGCGGCCGCACGTCGCGGGCGAGGCGCTGGCGGACGTCAACGCCGAGTTCGGGCTCGAGCTCGACGAGCCGCGCGCGGCCGAGCTGCGCGCGACCTACGCGGGCAAGTCCGGCGGCGACCTCAAGCGCATCGCGGGGGAGCTGCGACCGTTCGACCCGTCGGCCGGCCAGATCGGCGGCGCGCTCGGGCTGTTCGTGCTCGGCTTCGCGTTGACGCGCTCGCTGGGCCGTCGCTCGGAGCGCCGCGCCGGCGCGTAGGGACGCGCCGGCGCTGGAGTCGAGCTTCCGGCCTCGGCCCGTGGCTCAGGGCATCCGGGTCGCGACGTACTCCCAGACACCTTTCACCACCGGGCCGCCGTCGTAGTGGTGGTCGAGGCGCGCGTGGTAGCCGTCCTCGGTCACGTCGTAGAAGCCGAGGACTCCCGTGAACGCGCCGCGCGCGTCCTGACCGCGGAAGGTCTCGAGCATGCGCTGCTGTTCGTCGTTCCACTGCCCGACGAACGCGTTCGCGGCGCCGGTCTTCGGGTTCCAGCTGCAGCGCCAGACCGCGTTCTCGGTGTCCCAGACGCGGCGTGTCTGGCCGTCGAAGCCCTGGCCGCCCCAGGCGAAGCGCGCGCGGATGTCGTCCTCGAGGGTCAACCCATCCGCGGCGACGTGCACGAAGCTCGTGCCCGTCCCTTCGCGCAGGGTCCCGTCCGGCTGGAGCGCGCGACAGGTGATGTCCCAGTGCCCGAGCTTGAACGCGTACTGCTGGCACTCCTGCGGCGCGCCGGCGGCGAAGCCGGCGGGCGTGCAGGTCGCGCCGCGATCGAGGGGCGCTCGGCGGGTGTACTGACCGCGAAACTCGAGGTTCCAGGTTGCGCCGCTGTCCGTCGAAGTCTCCCAGTGCACCTGGAACGAGTCGGGCTGGACGTCGATGTAGCGCGAGCGGCCGACGACGCCGGGGCGGTCGCGCAGGAGATCCTGGCGCAGGACGATGTGATCGCCCTCTCGCTTGCCCTCGAGCACGTCGTGATGACCGTTGGAGCTCATCCACGTCTCGCGCCAGACGCCCTCCTTCGCGATCCAGGTGTAGAAGGCGGTGAAGTCCGCGCTCTCTTCGATGATCGACTGGCCGTTCATCGTGAACTCGATGCTCGAGGTTCTCGCGGGCTGTCCGTCCCATGAAACGTCCCACTCGCCGATCAGGAAGTCGAGCTGGCGCTCCTCGCGGCGCAGCACGAGCGGCGCCGGGGCCAGCGTGTCCGTGGCGCCGGCGCGGGCCTTCTCGAAGGCGGCGAACGCCGGCGTCGCGCGTAGCGCGGCGAGGTCCGGGTCGCTCGCGATCAACGCGACCTGCGCGAAGCCGGAGTCGATGGAGCCCGCGAGCGCTTCGAGAGCCTTCGCCTGGTCGCCGGCGCGCGACTGGGCGCAGGCGAGGTTGTAGAGCGCGGTCGGTCTCTGCGGCTGAAACGTGGCGGCCTTCGCATGCAGAGGGATCGCACGAGCGTAGTCGCCCTGCATGTGAACGGTGTAGCCGTAGAGGAACCAGGCTTGCCCGTTCTCCGGCTGCGCGGCGCAGATCGCGTCGAGGGCCGCGACGGCTTCGGGCAGCTCCTGGGCCTGGAGGTGGGCATTCGCCTCCTGCAGCGTCGGGACGCGCTCTTGCGCGGAGACGGGTCCCGCGAGCAGCGGCAGCGCGAAGAGGAAGGGAAGCGTGAGACGGACGATGGGCGCGGCGGAGGGTGTGGTGAGCTTCATGCACGTACCCTAGCCGCCTCGCTCCGATCGGCTCGTCAGCGTCGGGTCACGATGCCGTTCGAGTTCTGCGAGTTCGAAGTCGCGTGAGTCCCCGCGCTCGCGCGTCGCCTCTAGCCTCTCTCGAGTCAGCTGGAGGGCGCGCCCAGGCTCGCCTCGTAGCGCTCGACCCAGCGCCGTACGCGCTGTTCGTCGTCGTCGCCAAGGGCCGCGCCGCCGAAGCGCTCGCGGTAGCTCAGCTCACCGAGGGCGAGCAGCTCCGCGCGCAGGGTCTCCCCGTCGGGGAGCTCCACCCGCGTCAGCCAGTCGCGCAGCGTGCGCGCGGGGGCGCGCCGATGACCGCGCTGCGCCAGGGAGGCGAACAGCGCCTCGAACGCGCTGGGCGTCTCGGGCTCGCCACGGGCGTTGCGCGCCGCGCGGCGTCGCTCGGCCCTGCGGATCAGGAAGGCGCTCAGCAAGAAGGAGAGCGCCACGAGCGCCAGCCACGGCCGCGCTTGCAGCGTCGCGATCAGCGCCCGGGGCAGGTCGCGCACGCGGTCGAGCACGAGCCCGAGATAACCCTCGTCCGCGCCGGACTCCGCCCACGCTCCGAGGTCGCGCCGCAGGTCGGAGGCCCAGCTCGCGAGGCCGTCGTCCTCGCCGGCCTCGGCCGCGGCGAGCGCGGCGCTGCGCTCGGCGACGGGGGTGACCTCGAAGGACTGCCAGCCGAGCCCCTCGAAGTGGACCTCGATCCAGGCGTGACCGTTCTTGCGCGAGACGACGTACATCCCGGTGTCCGGCTGCCAGTCCTCGGCGAGGAAGCCGGTCGCGACACGCGCGGGGAGTCCCTGGGTCCGCAGCATCAGCGTCGCCGCCGCGGCGAACGACGTGCAGTGTCCCTTTCGCCGCCGCAGGAAGTGGACGATGCCCTCGAGCCCGGGGACGTCGACGGTGTTCGTCGAGTAGCCGAAGCCGTCGCGGAACCAAGACTGGATGCGCTCGACCCGCGTGTAGTCGTCGCTCGCGCCCTGAACGAGACGATGGGCCTCTCGAATGACGTGGTCGAGCTCGTTGGAGCCCTCTGGCAGCTGCAGGTAGCGCGCGCTCTCGTGCCGCGCGACCACGCGCTCGAGGTCGACGTCGAACAGCGGCTCGGGCGCGACGCGCAGCGCGAACTCCACCTCACCGACGTCGACGCCGCGGGGCAGCGCGAGCATGCGCTCCGGGTCGTGGCGTACCGCCGGCAGCTCGATGGCGAAGGTGGCCTGGGGCGCGAAGAGGACGATGTCCTCGCTGCCGCTCACGCGCAGCGCGTTGTGGCGCACCTCGAGCTCGTAGGCGACCTGCTGGCGCTCCGGGTCGAGCCGCGTCCACCCGTCGAGACTCCCGTCGTCCCCGTCCGAGCGCAGCTGCATGCGGCTGGCGGGATTCGAGCGCAGTCCGGTGTCCGTGAAGGTGTCGAGGGTGATGGCGCGCAGGTACAGCGGACCGGCGAACTGCGGCTCGCCACCAAGGCCCCCCGGCGGGTAGGCGAAGACGGTCATCAGCCGTTCGTAGTCGAGGCGGCTGAGCTTGCCGCCGGGACGCAGGTCTCCCGGGTAGGACTCCGTGCTCGGGCGTACGTCGCCGCGGTTGCTCTCGGCCAGAGCGTTGCGACGCTCGGCGGCGTCCCGAGCCGCGCGCCCGAGGTCCGTCCGTTCGTCGGCGCCCGGCCGCGGGAGCACGACCAGCAGCGGATAGAGCAGGGCGAGCAGGAGGAGCAGCGCGAGCGTCAGGCGGGCGGCGGAGCCGAGCCTCGCGACCTCCTCGCCGCGCAGCGCCTCCTCGTCCTGCGCGGCGCTCCAGGCCCTGCGATAGGCGCGCGGCGAACGCAGCTCGATGCGTTCGCGGTGGCGCCTGAGCGAGAGCTCGACCAGCGCGGCGCTCATGGTGAACAGCGCGATGGGCAGCACGACCAGCCAGCGACCGCCCGGCGCGGTCGACATGGCCGCGAGGACGAGGAGCGGCGTCAAGGCGATCTCCCAGCCGGTTGTCCAGCTGGTGCGCTTCAGGCCCGCGAGGTTCGTCTGGGCGACGATCAGCGCGACGAGCAGCCCGTGGCCCCAGCTGGTGATCGTCAGCTGGGAGAGGAGCGCGAGCTGCAAGAAGTACGGGGCGAAGCCCGTCGCGTCCCGCTTGGGCAGGACGTCTTCGAGCGCCTCGAACGCGCGGCGCTGCAGGAGCGCGATCGCGAGCAGGGCGAGCGGCACGGCGACGTCGGCGAGACCGAGCGCGCCGGTCGCTGCGAGCGCGAGCGCGTGGGCCGTGAGGAACGTGAGGCAGCCCAGCGCGACGCAAGCGACGGAAGCGAGTCGACCAGCGAGGGGATCGGTGGACGGCATTAGGCGCCGACCTCGGCGAGCTCGCGCTGCTGGGGACCCTGAACGCGCAGGAACAGCGCGTCGAGGTCGGGCGCGTCGACGTCGATGACGCGTTCGGCCGCGCGCGGGGTGGCCTCGGCGAGCGTGCGCCGGCCGCCTCCCGCGAGGACGAGCGGGCCGAGCGTCGGCTCCAGCGCGCGGGCCGTGCGCAGCAGCAGCTCGTCCTCGGTCACGTCCTCGGCATCGACGAGCGCGAGTCGATCGAGCGCGGCCAGCCGTCCCGCGCGACCGCGCAGGCGCAGCACCTCGACGCCAGAGCTGCCGTGCAGCTCGAGGCGCACGGACGCGCCGCGGCGCAGGTAGGTGTCGAGCAGCGTCGCGGCGAGCGAGACGGCGGTCTCGAACGACAGCCGGCCGCTGCGACCCGGCAGTGAGGAGGGGACGCGCGCGAGAAGCAGCCCGACGCGCGACGGCTCGTCTGTGGGGCCGCGCAGGTCGCGGAGAATGGTGCGTCCCCGGCGGGCGGAGAGCTTCCAGTGCGCGGTCCGCAGCGAGAGGCCTTCACGCCACTCGCGCAGCTGGTAGAACTCGTCCTCCTCGGTCCGCTCGAGCGCGAGCTCGAGGGGCCGCGCCAGCGGGGCGCGCGCGCGCCGGCGGCGGGGGCGCCAGCGCCCGATCCGCGGCCACGCGAGGAAGTCGACGGGGAGCGCGTAGCGCCGCTCGACGCGCAGCAGCCCGAAGGGATAGCTGGAGTGCAGCGCGAGCTGCAGCTCGTTCAGGGGGCCGCGGCGCAGCAGCCGATGTCCGCAGCGCACGGTCACGGCGCCGCTGCCGGGGAGTCTCACGCACTCCGCGACGGGACGGCCGGCCTGGGTCGAGCGCCCGGCCAGCGCGGCGCGGTCGAGCAGGGACAGCCAGAGATCGCGCTGCGCACGGGGCCGCCTGGCGCGGGCGCGCAGCTCGAGCTCGAACAGGAACGCGTCGCCGACGAACTGGCGCTGGCGACCGGTGGCACGCAGTCCGACTCCACTGCCGTGACGCATCGCGCACCAGAGCGCGACGCCGAGGACGGCCGTGACGAGGGCGGCGAGCATCAGCGCGACGCCGCCGGCTCCCCAGCCGAGGATCAGCGCGACGGCGGCGAAGGGCGCCGCGAGCCGGCCGGCGGGCTCGAGCCGGATGTGCGTGGCGTAGGGGCGCGTCAGCCCGTCGACGCCGTGCTCGTCGTTCTCGCTCAAATGGCTCCTCGCTCAGCTGGGCACGGGGAGCCGGTCGAGCAGCTCGAGCAGGGCGCTCTCCGCGGCGCCCGCGGCCAGGGCGCCGTCGCCGCCGGCGAGCGGCACGACGCGGTGGGCGAGGACCGGAACGGCGAGCGCCTTGAAGTCGTCGGGTACGCAGAAGTCGCGGCCCTCGAGCACGGCGGAGGCGCGCGCGGCGCGGGTCCAGGCGATGCCGGCGCGCGGGCTCGCGCCCAGGAGGAACTCGCTGCTCCTGCGGGTCGCGGCGAGCACGTCGAGGGCGTAGTCGAGCAGCTCGTCGCTGACGCGCACGAGGCGCGCGGCCGCGATCGCGCGCTGCACGGCGGCGCGGTCGAGCACGGGGCGCAGCTCGTCGATCGGGTCCGCGGCGAGCCGCGAGCGCAGGAGGTCGCGCTCCACGTCGCGCTCTGGATAGCCGAGGCGAACGCGGACCAGGAAGCGGTCGAGCTGCGACTCGGGCAGCGGGTACGTCCCCTCGAACTCGAGCGGGTTCTGGGTCGCGACCACGAGGAACGGCTGCGGCAGTGCGTGGGTCACGCCGTCCACGGACACGCGCGACTCGTTCATGCACTCGAGCAGCGCGGACTGCGTGCGCGGCGACGTGCGGTTCAATTCGTCGGCCAGGACGACGTTGCCGAAGATGGGCCCCGGCTGGAAGACGAAGCGACCCTCGGCGCTGGAGTGCACCGACACGCCGAGCACGTCGGTCGGGAGCAGGTCCGAGGTGAACTGGATGCGCTTGAAGTCGGCGTCGATCGAGCAGGCCAGCGCGCGCGCCAGCGTGGTCTTGCCCGTCCCCGGCGCGTCCTCGAGCAGGACGTGGCCCTCGGCGAGCAGCGCAACGAGGCAGAGGCGAACGGCCTCGGGCTTGCCGAGCAACACGCTGGTGACGTTGTCGAACAGGCGCTGGAGATCGGCGGCGACGTCGCTGGCGGTCAGGGGAGGGCCTTCGGC
>CAYGST010000296.1:0-6316 GCA_964352415.1 uncultured Planctomycetaceae bacterium
CTTGGTAATAGCGCGTCGAGCCGACCGAGCCCACCAGGGGCAGGGCCTTCGTGGCGACACCGTTGCTGGCCGTGACCAGGTCGCGCGTGATGGCGCCCGTCAGGTACAGCTTGCCGAACGGCAGGAGCGTCGGGTTGTCGAGGATCGCGTTGCTGGAGACCAGGATGCACAGCGGCGAGCTACCCCCGGAGCCGCCGGCCGGCGGGTAGTAGCGAACCGTGGCGGTTTGCTGGTTCCAGTTCGGGGTGACTTCCATGTCCTTGCCGAGGTTGATGGCCTCGATGATCTTCTCGCCGAAGCCCGTGCTGAAGTAGCCGCGGCGACGGGCGATGCCGAGACGATAGCCGTCCGGCGAGAGGTCGATGTTGCCGACGCCGCCATCCCTCGGAAAGGACTCGAGCGTGGTGTAGCCGAAGGTGCCCGGGGTCCGCTCGTACACGCGCACGGCGGGAACCTGGGTGCCCTCCGGGCCGCCCATCGAGACCGCGATGCGCGAGCCGTCGTCGGAGCAGTCCAGGTCCGTCGGCATGTTCCACTGGGAGCCGGAGGCCGTCATCGAATCGACCAGCATCTGCGTACCGGTTGGCAGCGCCCAGGCCATGACCGTTCCTTGGTCCTGGTTGGGAGACCGAAAGAAGGTCGCGCACAGAACGGCGTCGTTCGCCGAGATGCTCGTCTGCAGCGCCACCGGATTCGTCAGGGTGGAGGGGGCCGCGAGCGACAGCGTCAGCACGTAGGTGTTGTTCTGCCACTCGTACACATCGACCCGATCCTGCGTCGGGACGGCAATCATGCGACCGTTCGACGAGAACGAGTGTCCGTCGCCCATCGTGCCACCGATGATGAATCGCTGGTAGATCTGGCCGCCCGTGTTGAGGTCGAAGACGCGAGATTCAGACGCCGTGCCCAGGTAGAGCCGGCTCAGGTCTTCGGAGATGCCGTAGCTCTCCGGTGTACCGAAGCTCGAGACTGTCCAGCTGCCGGCGATCGTGAATCCGCCGCTGCTGAGGCCGTTGGAATCGAAGCGCACGACGTTCGTCGTGGAGCTCTTCGAGAAGCACGCGATGACCGAGCTGCCGTCCGGGGTGACGTGGCACCAGTTCTGACCAAAGCCGATGTTGACGGTTGGGAATTGGTAGCTCGTGACGGGTGCGCTGCTGCTGGACCGGTAGATCTCGACGAGTGTACGTCGCTCTGCCTGGATGTTGCCCTGGTGGCGAACGACGGCGTGGACGTCCGCGAGCGCGGCGGAGGCCACGCTGCGGGAGTACGACATCGTCATGGGACGCGTCTTCTGCCACACGGGCGCGCTCGTGGACCCCTCGTGGGCGGAGTAGAGCCGCGTGTGCAGGTCCACCAGGCCCGTGTCCGAGAAGATCATCGTGCTGTTGTTCGCGAGGGCCATCTCGAAGTCGAGATAGGCCTCGTTGAAGCGCGCGTCCTCCCAGATCTGCTGGATCGGCGGATCACCCGCCAGGGCAGGCGTCGCCAGCCCGGTCAGGGCCAGGCCCAGACCGATCCCCATGGTGGCCACGCGGCTCGCGCGCGCTCGAATTCCCTCTTGCTGGTTCATGTCCAAACTCCATCTCGATTGACGGGTCCGATCCGGAGCGCTCGCGTGAGCGCTGCTCGTCCGGTCGATCCCGAGGGTCCCATTCCCCGTCGATCCCTTTCGGGTCGAGGAGGGGCCAGGATTGACTCGGATCCGAGCGAATCTCGATGAAGAGGATGTAGGATGCGCCATCTTGCGGGGGAGGTCTAGGAAGACCTTAAGGGTCTGCCTGTGTGGGGGTTGGAGCGTCTCGGGCCCTCGCGCGGAGGCCGGCACCCGTCGGGCTCCAGAACTAACCGGAGGCATCGCTCCTTCCAAGACCAACTCCCCGGGGAAAGGGTTCCTTCAGGCCCTGGAAACCCCCGTTCGGGGAGAGCCTGAGTCCCCCGTGCGGGAGGATTCGAGGGCCAGGCGGGCTCGGAGGCGGGATTGGGGCGCTGCCTGGAGGGGTAGGAGCTCCCAGTCTGAGGTGGGGGCGCCCTCGCCTCCATCCGGTCCCGACGGGGTGCCGGCTGCCCTGGGGGGTGGCGCCGACGGCCAACGCACCTCGAATCGAACGAAGCGAGGGGGAAGGCGCGCTCGCCTTCCCCCTCGCGGTGGTCGTTGCTGCAGTCAGATCGGACTACTTCAGCTGCTCCCAGTACTCGGCGGGCATGTCGTGGGCGATCTTCAGGGCGCCGTTGGCGCCGCCGTACATCGGCTCCTCGACGCGCTGGACGCTACCGCTGCCGAGGATGCGGTGCATCTCGGCCTCGATGGCCTTGTCGAGCCCCTTGATCTGGCTACCGCCACCGGCGAGCAGGACGCGGTCCTTCAGCTTGTGCTGGAACTCCGGGTCGAACGTACCGATCAGCGTGCCGAGGCCTTCGACGATCGGGCCGATGATGCTGTTGCAGGCCTCGCGCATCTCGTTCGTGATGTCGAACTGCGTGGGCTTACCGTTGACCGGCATCTCGACCACGACAGCGTCGAGGAGCTCGCCGACCGCGGCGAAGCGCTCCTTCATCGTCTTGACCATCTGGGTCGAGAACTGCGCCTCCGGGTAGCTCTCCTTCAGGCGTCGAGAGAGCTCGTTGTCGATCGTGTCACCGGCGAAGGTGAGCGTGATCTGGTCCGACTCCTCGGGCATGGTGCCGTGCATCCGGCAGAGGTCCGTGGTGCCCGCGCCGATGTCGATGACGAGGACGTCGTCGAGCATGTCGAGGCCGTAGGCGACCGAGAACGGCTCCGAGCAGAGCATGACCGAGTCGACGGTCTGGCGGGCGGCCTCGATGATCGCCTCGCGGTTCTTGAAGGACGCCTCGGCGGGCGCGCCGATGACGGCGTAGATCAGCTCGTCCTTGCGCGGCTGCGCACGGCGAATGATCTCGGCGATGAGGTCGCGGGCGGCCTTGACGTTGCCCTCGTAGTCGCCCCCGTCGTCCTTGCCGTCCATGCTGTGCTTCAGCACGCCTTCGCCCAGCGGGCGATAGAGGTTCAGCGAGAGGCGCTTCTCGATGGCCTCGCTACCGAACAGCACGTCCTTCTGCAGCAGCTTGCGCGCCACGACGTCCTTGGGGTAGCCGACGAAGGACGCGACCGTCTCGCGCTTGCCGTTGCTGGCCGTCACGGAAGTCCGCGACGTGCCGAGGTCGATCCCGAGGTAGAGGACGCCAGCGTCCTTCTCACTCGAGTCGTCGGTACTCGTGGTCGAGGTGTCCGGCGTGCTGCCGAAGGTCTCGGTACCCGTCGTACCCGTGGTGGAATTGTTGTCGGACTCGAACGAACCGTCGATGTCCGTCTCGTCGAAGACGTCCTGATTGCTCATGACTAGCTAGAAATTTCCCTCAGATTGCGGTGTGGGGCGGGAAGGTCGGAATACCGCCCCGCAAGGTCGAGTGCACTCGTACAGATCAGCTGGCTTCCGCCTTCCCCTTCTGGAGGTCGAGGTTGGCCTGGAAGATGCAAGACATCAGCTCCTTCTTCGTCTCGAAGTCGCCGTCCGAAGACGACAGACCCTGGACGTTGCGATAGATCGAGCTCACGCCCAGATCGATGTTCTTCGACGCGGCGATGCGCTTGAGCTCTTCCTCGGTCAGCTCGAGGTTGCTCGTCAGCTTGGAGATGCGGCGCTCGAAGCGCTCGATCTGCGTGCGCTGCTCGGCGAGCTGCGCCTCCATCGTCTCGTCGCGGTGGTCCTGGACGGTGCCGAGCGCCAGCGCGGTGATCTTCTCGCGAATGGCGGCCATGTCAGCGCCCTCGCCGCTGCCGGCGAAGATCGCCTGGATCCGGTCCGCGAGCAGGCTGTCCTCGATCTGCGCGGAGGCCTTGGACTCGGCCTCGAGCTCGGTGCGTCGACGCTCGTGGTCGTCCTGGCTGCCCTTGAGCTTCTCGAGCATCACGTCGAGCTCTTTCCGGGCGGCCTCCTTCGCGGCCTCGATGCGCTGGCGGTCGGCTTCGACCTCTTTCAGGAACGCGTCCTTTGGGAGTCCGCGGACGGACTTGGACTTGGCCTTGAGGCGCTCGAGCAGCTCCTTACCGATCGAGCGGACGGCTGCTTCCAGCTGGTGCTCCTCGAGGACGAACTGCTGCTCGAGCCCGCGGCGGACGGACTCGGCGACGGCGCGGGCCAGCTGCGAGCTGCCCACGAGGTTGAGCTTGCGCGACTCCTTGCGCATCGTCTCTTCGGGCGATGCATGAGCGGCGCTGGGCGCGGTGGCGGCAGCCAGGGCCTCCGGGTTCGCGAACGCGTTCGCGGGGACCGTCGGAGTGCCATACTCCGGAACGATCTGCTCACCCGGGTTGATGGCGGGCGGCTCCTGGGGGGCGCCGTCTTTGTTGTTCTTGCTACCGAACATGCGTGGTGGGGAGTGCCGCGGGTCGTCCTCTGCGGGGTGCTGCGGACGCGGGGCCGCGGGCTACCGTCACGCTGTGTCCCGCGGCGGTCCCGATGCTGGCACCCTCTTCGGGCGCCCCGCGTGCCGCACTTAACCCCAACCGGAGATCCTGAGGACTCGCGCCCCCGAAGATCCGTGGGACCTCAGGCGGGCTCCAGCGTCACCCTCAGCGGGTAGTGGGGCCGCGCCGCGGACACCGTCTGCTCCTGCTTGAGTTCGGCCAGCTCGAGGGGGTAGATGCCCGCCAGGCCCAGGCCCTTGCGGTGCACGGTCCACATGACCTTCAGGGCCGAAGCGTGGTCGTGGCCGAAGAACCGCATCAGGACCGCCGTCACGAAGTCCATCGGGGTCTGGTCGTCGTTGTGGAACAGGACCTTCCACTGGGGCGCGTGGCGGGTCTCCTGCGCCCCCTCGACGGCCTCGGTCGTCGTCGGTTCGAGCGTCGGGGTGGCGGTGGCGGTCACGGATCGAAGGTATCCGCGAGGGGACGGCGCGGGAGCCGGGATTCCCGGCAATTCGACGGCTACACTGGCCCCTCGATGAGCGGATGGATGGACATTCAGGGCATGGGCGAGACCCGTGCGGGCGAGGCCCCGGGGCTCCCGTTCGAGCCGGAGAGCCCCCGGCCGGCGACGGACCTGCTCGAGGGGCTCAACGAATCCCAGCTGGCGGCGGTCACCCACGTCGACGGGCCGCTCCTGATCCTGGCGGGCCCGGGCTCGGGCAAGACTCGCGTCGTGACCCACCGGATGGCCTGGCTCTTGACCGAACGGGGGGTGCGCCCGTCGGAGATCCTGGCGATCACGTTCACGAACAAGGCCGCCAAGGAGATGCGCGAGCGGGTCCAGCGATTGCTCCCCGGCGTCGCGGGCCTGTGGATCAGCACCTTCCACTCGATGTGCGCGAGGATCCTGCGACGCGAGATCGAGACCCTGGGCAGCTGGACGCGGGACTTCTCGATCTACGACACCTCGGATCGCAATCTCCTGCTGAAGCGCCTCGTCAAGGAGGCGAACTACGACACGACCCAGTTTCGCCCGGCGATGGTCGGCTCCTGGATCAGCGAGTGGAAGAACACCCGCGCCGGCGAGCGCCCGACGGCGGACGGCGGGATCGAGGAGGAGGTCTTCGCGCGCGTCTACGCGAAGTACGAGGACGCGCTGCGCGACAGCAACGCGCTCGACTTCGACGACCTGCTGCTCAAGGTGCTGGACCTCTTCGACCTCCACCCGGGGCTGCGCGACTCGTACGCCAGTCGCTTCCGCTACGTGATGGTCGACGAGTACCAGGACACGAACCGCGTCCAGTACCGCCTGACCAAGCACCTCGCGAGCTACCACGGCAACCTCGCCGTGTGCGGCGACCCCGACCAGTCGATCTACGCCTGGCGCGGCGCGGACATCCGCAACATCCTGGACTTCGAGGACGACTTCGGTGCTCCCAAGGTCGTCAAGCTCGAGCAGAACTACCGCTCCTGCGGCAACATCCTCAAGGCGGCCGACGCGGTCATCCGCCACAACTCGCAGCGCAAGCACAAGGAGCTCCTGACGGAGCGCGAGGACGGCGCGCTGCTGCACCTCGCCGAGTGCGGCGACGAGAACGACGAGGGCCGCGAGATCGCGATGCAGATCCAGGGGCTGCGAGCCAAGGGCATGAAGCTCTCGGACGTCGCGATCTTCTACCGCGCGAACTTCATGCAGCGCGCGCTGGAGAGTCAGCTGCGCCTGGCGAAGGTGCCGTACCAGGTCGTCGGCGGCGTCGAGTTCTACGCGCGCCGTGAGGTGCGCGACCTCGTCAGCCATCTCAAGCTGCTGGTCAACCCCGCGGACGACCAGGCCTTCCGGCGCGTGGTCAACGTCCCGAAGCGCGGCGTGGGGGACAAGGGGCT
>CAYGST010000297.1:0-6306 GCA_964352415.1 uncultured Planctomycetaceae bacterium
GATCGAAGGGGTTCCCGGGGATCGGAGGGCCCCTCGGGCCGTGGGGGCGCCCGAGGGACGGCTAGCGGCTGGCCGGCAGCGGCGCGCCGGTCTCGGTCTCGATCCAGGCGCGCCAGCTGGCGTCGAGCTCCGCGGCCGGAATGACGCCGCGGGCGCGGCGCGCGGCGACGTCGCCCCCGAGGCCGTCCTGCAGCGCCCGAAGCGCCGTGGCGAGGTAGGCGGCGCGTTGCCGGTCGACCTCGGCGGAGGTGCCCGCGTCGGTCGCCTCGAGGAAGCGCACGAAGGCGTGGGCCAGGACGAGGTTGCGGAAGCCGCCCGAACCGTAGGCGTTGGCGCCGAAGAACTCGTCGCGGTCGAAGGCCAGGAGCTCCCCGAGGGGCATGGGCGGCGCGTCCTCGACGGCGCTCGCGAGCCGCGCGCGCTCGACCTCGGGCGGCGGCTCGAGCAGCGCCAGGCCGCCGGTGCGCAGCTCGCGGCGGCGGAGCGACTCGTAGCGCGCGGCGATCCCGTAGAGGAACCACGGCGGTACGTTCTTCAGCCCGAGCTCGTCGTCGAGGTAAGCGTGCACGGCGACGTGCTGCAGCGGGGGCCAGGTCGTCTCCGCCCGATCGGCGCCCGCGTCGTAGACAACGAGGGTTCGCTCGGGGCCGTTCCAGAAGCCGGAGGTTCCGCGCTGACCGCCGGCGTTCTCGAAGGCTGCGCGGGAGGCATGGATGCGCACCAGGGGCTTGGCGCGGTGCGCCGTTGCGTGGCGCGGAGCGAGCTCGGTGTGCAGGCGTGAGCGGACCGCCTCGAGGCGCAGCTTGACGCCCTCGACGAGCAGCGGGTCGTCGATCGGCGTCGCGACGAACCAGCTGGCGGACTCGTACAGGTTCCAGCCCGGCTCGGAGCTGAGGGACTGGGCGAGGGCGATTCGACGCGCGTCGTCGTGCGGGAAGGGGGCGGCGATGGTGGCGCTCGCTTCCGTCGCGTTCGGGGCCGCGCCGAGCTCAGCTCCGCTCACTGCGCTCTCGCTGGCCCGGGCGCCGGAGGCGCCCGGTGATCCGTCTGAGCTGCCTGGCGCTGCTTCGGGCACGGTGGCTACGGGGCCCGCCTGCGTGGTCGTGTTCGGCTGGCCGGGGGGAGCTTGCGCCCAGGGCGCGACGCACGCGCCGAGGCCGAACAGCGTCGCTGTGAGCGGTGCGCGCCAGCGCAGCCCGTGCCGGTTCGTTGCGCGCGTCGCGTCGGGTCGCGCTGCGGGATGGTGCGTCGCCATGGATCGATCTTCCTCGAAGGGGAGCGGAACGCGATCCAGCCTAGAGCGCGCGTGGCGGCGGTCCAAGCGCGGCGGCGGGCTCAGAGCCTGTGAAGGAATCGCTCGCGCTTCTCGGCGCGTCGCGATCGTGTCCCGACAAGGCGCCCTGACTACCAAACGCCGGCCGTTTCGGAGGAGGGGCAACGCAGCTCGGGGCGCGAGCGATGCGTGTGATGAATTTCTTCACAGGCCCTCAGCGCTGGAAGATCGGCAGCAGCTGATCCGGCAGGGCGAGGACGAGGACATTGATCGCCGTGGCGTAGGTCGGTCCGAAGCGCGGGTCGCTCCAGGAGCCATCCTCCCCCTGCGAGCGCAGCAGCGCCTCGCTCTCCGACTCGTACCAGCGGTCGAAGCGGGTGCGGTCGGGGCTCTGCCAGTAGGCCTGGGCCAGGTAGAGGCGTTCGTAGTAGGGGAACGGGATCAGGGATCCGGGCGGGAGCAGCTTGGAGTCCCGCTTCGGTGACTCCCCGCGCAGGCGCAGCTCGCGGTCGATGTAGTCGAAGCCCTGCTGGATCTCGGGTCCGTGGTAGCGGCCCGTGGCGTTCAGGGTCGAGATCGCTGCGGCGGTCAGCGCGACGCTGACCTGATCGCTGCCGATCGCGTAGCGGAAGGCGCCGCTGTCGGCCTGCGAACGGCGCACGTAGTCAACGGCCCTCGTGATGGTCTCGGTCTCGACGCGCAACCCGCAGTTCTTCGCCGCGCGCATCGCCTGGACCAGCGCGATCGTGACCGAGCCTTCGTGCTCGACGCCGCGCACCGGGTCGTAGAACCAGCCGCCTTCGGAGGTCTGGCTGCTCTCCATGATCGCGATCGCAGCCTGGAGCGCTTCCGCGATGCGCGCGCCGCGATCCGAGCCGGGGGACGTGCCGTAGGCCTCCGCCAGCGCGAGCGCGGCGAACCCGTGGGCGTGCATCTTGGAGTTGGGATCCGCAGCGTCGGAGATGTAGCCGCGACGACTCGCCGCGGCATCGATGTCGGCGTGGGAGAGGAGGTAGTCGACCGAGCGCGTGAGCTCTGCACCATGAGGCCCGCGTCCCAGCGTGTTGCCGGCGGACATGTAGGCGAGCGCGCCGAGCGCGGTGACCGCGAGGCGCGCGGGCTGGCTCCCGACCGAGGGGACCGAGCCGTCCGACTGTCCGGCCTGCTGCTTGGCGAGGAAGCGCAGTCCCCGCGAGATGGCGGCGCGCGTTGCGACGCGGTCACCGAACTCGCCGGGGTCGAGCCTCGGCGGGACGGTCTCGTCCTCCAGCCGCGGCGTCGCGAGCGACGTCGCGGCGCCGCGCGGGAGGCGCGCGGGCTCGACGTCGGCGCGCGCAGCCTCGACGAGGGTGCCGAGAGTGCCGCAGACGAGGAGCACGCGTAGAAGGAGCTTCACCATCACCCTGACAGATTACTGGCGGCGAGCGCGCCGATTGAGCTTCTTGTAGTAGTCGTCGATCCAGTCGCGGTAGCGCGACGGGAGCTCGGAGCGACCCTCCGTGCGGAACGCGTCCTTCACGTGGGAGGGGAGGTTGCCCCAGTTGTCGTCCGCGCCGCTGGGCGGCGACGCGCCTGCGGTGGCTCCGTCTCCACCGGTGCCGTCGTTGCGGTTCGTGCCGTCGTCGTCGCTGCCTTCGGGACCGTCCGGCTTCGTGCCGTCCTTGGGGGCGGGCTTGGGCGTCTCGCCGTTCGGGTCGGGCTGCTCGCCCTCACCGGGCGCGGGCTGCTCACTGTTCTCTTGATCTTGACCCGGGCTCGGCGCCTCGGGCGTCTGCTCGCGGGACTGGCTCTGCTGACCCCGGTCCAGCGGTGAATTCTTCGCGTCTTGTCCGGAGGACCCCCCGGAACCCTGGCCGTTCAGTCATGTGCCGCCGCCGGACTGCTGCTGGCCCATCTGCTGCGCGATCTCGAGGATCTCCTCGATGTCGCGCTGGGCGGCCCGACCCTCCTCGATGGATGTGCGCAAGAGGTCGGCGATGCCGGGGCTCGCCACCTTCACGAGGTTCGACGTGTCACGGGCGGCGGCGTCGGTCAGGAAGACGTCGATGGTCTTCAGCTTCGTCTCGACCGAGTGGAACAGCTCGGTCATGCGCGCTCGAGGGTCCTCCGCCGCGCCGGATCAGAGGATCTCCTCCATCGTCGGGAAGGGCTCGCCCTCGGCGTCCTGGGCCGAGATCGGGGCAGCGGCGAGAGCGAACAGGACTGCTCCAAGGAATCGTCGTCTCTGCATCGTCCGTCCTCCGGGTTCAGCGCCGGACCTCCGGCGGCCTGCGTTCGTTCGGGTCTTCGCGTGACGTCGTCGCTTCTGTTCTCTTGCTGGTGGATCGGCGGTTCGCTGCCTCCGGTGCTCACCTCGCGCGATCTCTCCCGATCGCGCGCGACGGCTCGCGGCAGGACACTAGTTGCGGCGCGCGCGCCGGTTGAGCTTCTTGTAGTAGTCGTCGATCCAGTCGCGGTAGCGCGACGGGAGCTCGGAGCGACCCTCCGTGCGGAACGCGTCCTTCACGTGGGAGGGGAGGTTGCCCCAGTTGTCGTCCGCGCCGCTGGGCGGCGACGCGCCTGCGGTGGCTCCGTCTCCACCGGTGCCGTCGTTGCGGTTCGTGCCGTCGTCGTCGCTGCCTTCGGGACCGTCCGGCTTCGTGCCGTCCTTGGAGTCGGGCTTGGGCGTCTCGCCGTTCGGGTCGGGCTGCTCGCCCTCACCTTCGCCGGGCTTGGGCTGTTCGCCCTCCTGCTGCTCCTGGCCCTCGCTCTGGCTCGGGGCCTCGGGCGTCTGCTCCTGGGACTGACTCTGCTGGCCACGGTCGAGCGGAGAGTCCTTCGGGCTGCCCTGGCCTTGCTGCTGGCCCTGCCCCGAGCTCGACGACTGGGACTGCTGCTGCTGGCCCATCTGCTTGGCGATCTCGAGGATCTCCTCGATGTCCTTCTGCGCAGCGCGGCCCTGCTGGAGCGAGTTCCGCAGGAGGTCCGCGATCCCGGAGTTCTGGACCTCGGCGAGGCGCGACGTGTCTCCGGCGGCGGCGTCGCTGAGCAGGACGTCGACGTCCTTCAGCTTCGACTCCACCGAATGGAAGAGAGCCTTCATGCGGGCCTCCGGGTCCTCGTCGGCGCTGGCGCCGCCTAGGATCTCCTCCATCGTGGGGAAGTCCGGCTCCTCGCCGTCCTGGGCGAAGGGCGTGGCGGCGAGGGCGAAGGCGGCGAGGGCCGCGATGGTGGGAAGGGTCAGCTTCTTCATGTCCTACTCCTCTGCGTCCTGCGCGCCATCGGCGCCCGTGTCCAGGGCCTCTTCGTTCGTTCCGAGCTCGACTTTCGCGTCGGGCGCCTCCAGTCCGAGCTTCTCGCGGAAGCGCTGGAACAGCTCCGTCGAGCGCTCGTGGCGCACGGCGAGGCGCTGGATCTCCTCCAGCAGGAGCGGGTCGATGTCGTCGCCGCTCGCCAGCTCCGGGTAGAGCTGCAGCAGCTCGTCGAGGCTGTCGAGCACGTCGGTCTCCATCTGACTGAGCAGCTTGAGCTCCGCGACGTCGGGGACGAGCTGGTTCTCGCCGTCCGGCGGCTCCTGCGGCTCGCCTTCTTGCGGCTCCTGCTCCTCCTCCTCGCGGCGGTCCTGCTCCTCCTCGAGGGCTTTCTTGAGCCACTCGAGGTGCCGGGTCACGTCGGACTGCAGCGCCTGGATGCGATCTCCGCTCTGGTAATTGCCCGCCGCGCCCATGCGCTCGGCGATCGTCGTCAGGTCCTTCTGGATGCGCGTCGCCAGCTCGGCGAACACGAGGCTGCCCTCCTCACGGATGGCGGCCTCGATCTCCGTGACGCGGTCGGCGAGGGCCTGCTCGGATCGCGCGATCTTGCGCAGGCGCAGCTTCTGGCCGCGGCTCGCGCGGGAGCCGGGCTCGCGCTCGCGGTCGAGGTCCTGGGTCTCGAGGACGGCCAAGGTGTGCGACTCGAGGATCGCGTCGACCTCCTGAGCGATCTGAAACAGGAGCTCTTCCTCACGCAGGCGCTGGTACTGCTCCTCGCGCTGCTCGAGCTCGTCCATGGCCTCTTCGATGGCCCGCTCGGTCTCTTCCTGCTCGCGCTCGGCCTTCTCGAGCTCGCCGCGATCGAGTGAGGCTTGCGCCTGCTGTGCCTTGCTCTGGGCCTCGCTCAAGGAGTCGAGCTCCGGCGCGCTCTCGTCCTTCTCCTCCTTGTACTGGTTGCGGAAGTCGTAGAGCTCCTTGGCGATCTCCTCCTGCTGCTTGGCGAGCTCTTCGGCGCGCTGCTGTTGCTCCTCGGTCTGCGGCGTGACGCCTTCGCGCGCGGCGCTGCCGGCCTCCTGCAGCGCTTCGCCCGCTTCGCGTTGGGACTCCGCAGCGCTGGCACTCTGACCCTGCTGCATCTCCTGCGCGGCCTGCTCCATCGCTTGCTGAGCCTCTTGCAAGGACTGCTGCACCTGCGACTGCGCCTCGGCGCTCAGCGACGACTCCTGCGCGGCCTGCTCGAGCTTGGAGACCTCCTGGCCGAGCTGCTCCTGCTGCTGCGCGAGTTGCTGCGCCTTCTGGGCCGCGTCGGAGCCCGACTGAGAGGCTTGAGCTTCACGCCCTTGCTGAAGCGCCTGCTGCGCACGCTTCAGCGCCGCCTCGGCGCGGGCGGCCGCGGACTGGCTCGCCTGCGCTTCGTTCGCCTGCGCCTCGGCAGCGGCCTGCTCCATCGCCTCGCTGGCTTCCTTCAGCGCCGCCTGGGCTTCCTGCGCGGGGTCGCCGAGGTCCTGGGGCAGGCGCTCGACGGACTCCTCGAGCTGCTTCGCGCGCTCTGCGTTGCGCTCCTGGCTCGCGCCGACGGCCTGGCCGAGAAAGCGCGTGGTCTCGAGGGCATCGTTCAGCGCGCGCTGCGCCTCTTCGGCCTTCGACTGCGCGGACGCCGGATCCTGCTCGGACTGTTCGAGCAGCTCACCGGCTTCGGCGGCCATCTCTCGGGTGGACTCACTGGAGGCGCTCGACTCCATCTCGGAGAGCGCTTCGCGAGCGGCCTGACGCTGCTGGGCGGCCTCCGTGCGCGCGCTC